>JACMIS010000515.1 GCA_014381035.1 Armatimonadota bacterium | reverse complement strand
TCGCTCGCGACCGGCTCTCCGGTCGGTGCGTACTTCCTCGATAATCGTTGCTCGATCAACAGAAAACGGTTCGCCACCGTTTCCGCACGTCGCTTGCCATATCTCATCGCGAATTCACTCCTCGGCGTTATCCTCTAAATCGGTCGGTTTTTCCGCCAGTTGCATCGTTAGAACCGCGTACGGGTCGAGCGCGAGCGTGAGCGCGCCGCTGAGTTGCGCCGCCTTTTCACGCGGAACCGCCAGATGTACCGCACCTGCCGACGCCGCCACCACCGTGAGCGGGGCACCATCAAGCAACGCGAACGGGAAAACGCCCTCTTCCGCGTCGCCGCTCTTCGGTTCTACTTGCAGGTTTTCGCCGTGCAGGCTCAGCATCGCCTCGCCCGCGCCGTTCGGCGGAACCGACAGACTCACTTCGCGCACCCGCGGTGCCTGGATCCCTTGCCGACGCGACCGGTTGATGACCTCGGCAAGCTTGCGGTAACTGACCTTCTTATCCGTCGCTTGCTCGATGTCCACCCGCTTTTCCTCTACCGTGCGGCGCAGGTCTTCCGTGGTATTGATGCCGAGCCGCTTCAGCGTTTTTCGCTCTTCTTCCGGCATTTCGAGGTCGTCGATGGTCACATCGTCGCGGGACGGCGGCTTTCGGGCGATCTCGCGTATCTGGTTGTCTCGAATCGAACCCAACTGGAACGTCATCGTGGACGCTCCTTCCTGCCCCGGTTGCGCCGTGAGAAACCGCACGCGGTCCCCATCGTACTGCGGGAACACTTGCAATGTCACCGACAGATCCTGCACGGTATACGTCAGTTTGACGTTATCCTGCTTGATAGCGAGCGTCTGGTTTGCGCGATCCAACTCGTAGATCATCGAGTTCAGGAACGATTCCAGATTCCAGGCGATGTTTTCGTCACCGGACGCCATACGCGCCATCCTGAACCCCTTCGTCTGCGTCCGGAGCGGACTCTCCGAGGGTTTCCTCCGTCCGGGCGAGCCGGACCCGAATCCGGTGCAGGACCGGAAAAATCGTCGTCTCGACCCGTTGCGTCGGGGGACCGCCGCGCAAAACCAATCCGCCCCCCGCGTCTGTTCGGACGCGCAACTCCATCGGCAGGTCGTAGGCTAATTCCGTCACCGTCATGCGGACGCCTGTGTCTTGCTCCGCGACGCCGGTCACGACGCCACCGTGGTCACCGAGCACGTTCATGAAGTCGGCGAACGACAACAACGGTCCTTCGTAACCATCGTCCGGTTGTGTTGCCCCGTCGGGAGCCGTCTCATCGGCTGTCATCGCGCTTCTTTCCGTCCGTTTTCTCCGGCTTTTCGCGGGAAGGGTCCGGCTCCAGTTCCACCGGATAGAGTGCGACCTTGTCGTCGAAAAGGACGCGCATTCCGTTCAAAAGTACCGGTTCATCGCTCGCGGCGCGGGCAAAACCCCGGCTCGCATGGGGGAACAGTACTTGCTTGTTCGCCATCGTTATATCTCCTCGCCCCCGTCCAACGCGGGGAATGGGTTTGTTTCCGTGCTGACGCCCACGAAATGTGCCAGTGCCGGGACCGGAAAATGCACCGTCTCCTCGGTCATTTCTGTGACTAAGCCGTTCGCGTCTGGTGTGCCCGCCCGCAGAAGAACGGCGGGCTGAATCCGCATCTCCGGATAGATCCAGAGCGCGACGCTGTCCCCCTCGGAGCCGCGAAACTGCGCTTTCGAACGGGCGGCGCGTCCGAAGGCGGCGAGGGGGGCGGGCGCGGACAGAGCTTTTAACTGCGCGGCATTGAGTGCGGGGTGCGGCGAGATTTGCGGGAGAAGCGCGTTCAGTTCGGATAGACTCAGGCGCAGACCGCTTTTCAAGCGTCCCTCGATACGGCGACCGCCGCCGGGCGTTTCCTCGGTCACGGTTTCCAACCGTTCGCTCGTGCTACTCTCGGCATGGAGCGCGTAATAGTATTTGCAGTCCCATTCCCACCGGCGTTTTTCCCGTGTGAAAGACTCTTGCCAGACCTTATGCCAGTAGGGACGGAACTTCTCCACGTCGTTTAGCGGCACGATCTCGCCCCCCGTTTCCATGCCCTGATAGGAGTACTCGCCCGCGAGGTGGATGACCTGCGTGCGACTTGCCCCGATCCGTTCGCCCCGCTTCGTCTTCCAGACGAGGTAGGTACACACAAGATATTCGGCTCCCGGCGAAAGGGCGGCGAGTTCGCCCGCAGATAACCGGGGTGTTTCAGAAAATGCGCCCGCGCCGATGTTCGTCACTTCCCATTGCTTCTCTGCGACGACGTGCAACGTTTCCGCCTCTTTCACCAGCAGATAAAGCGTCGCGCTACGGATCGGGCGCGGCGTTTCGACGGTCAGGGGGAAGGCTAAACCCTGCGGTGTATCGGCGTGGTACACGGTCTGTTCGCGCCCCCGCAGTGCCACGGGGGGCTGCTGCACGAAATGGACCCGGACCGTTTCGACGCGCCGATAGGAAGGCAGGATGGTCGTCTCAGACAGGCTCGCCGACACCGCGAGCAGGTGATTCAAAAGCGGCGTCGTGTCGCTACTGGGCATGATCGCCTGGATATGATCCATGATGTTCTTGTATGCCTGGATGTTCATCCCGCCGATGTCTTTGACCGCGTCCGTGACCGCGCCGATGCTCGCCTTCGGACCGACGTTGCTCATGACCGCGTTGATGGTCTGCGGGTTCAGCACCTGCCCGAGAAGCGGGGCGAGCGCGGGGAGGGCAGCCAGAAGCATCGGGGCGATCATCTGTTGCGAGTAGCCGGTATCGGAAAGCGATTTGGCGGTCGGCGTCGCCGCGGCAGAAGGCGCGGATAGTATGCGGATCAATTCCGCGATCTGTCGCGCCAGGTCGGGCGTGACGGATTGTGGATTCGCGCCGGACGGGTTGGCAGTCGGCGCGGCAGAACCGCCGCCGCCGCCGCCAAGCAGACCGCCTAGGATCTTGCCCACGCCCCCGGCACCACCCAAGCCGCCGATGACCTGATTCACCACGGGCAGCGCACTGGAAAGGAGTGAGCCGATAGCCTCCAAAAACATCGCGTCGGAGTAGCGTGCTTCGCGATACGCGAACGGTGCCGCATAGGCGGCATCGTTCGCGGGGCGGCTATTCGTATAGGTGAACGCCGCGCCAAGTCCGTTCGTGTTGCCGTTGCCAGAAACGTTGATGGGTGTTCTTGCGGGTCGTTGAATTTGTTGTTGCTGCATGGCTCGAGTATCCCATCCTTTAGTGAACGGTCGCAGGCGGTTTCGCGGCATCGGTTCGTCCGTCTCGCGGTCTTCCCGTCCCTCGTCTCGCGGCAAGCCCGGCGGCAGAACGGCGAACGGTACTTCCACGATCTCCGAGACTGCCGCCCCGATATCGGGCGATTCGCGGTAACTCGTCAGCTGCACGAACCGGTCGTTCCGCCCGAACAGACCTATTGGTATCTCTATGGTTGTGCGTCCCAGAGCCGCCGGGCGCAGAGGACCGATCAGGTCCGACTCATGGCGCGGGTTCGCGAGTGTTGCGAACCCGCCGCCGTCGTGTGCCCCATCGTCCCCGATCTGGTATCGGTAAAACCGGTTCCCGCCGATGTCGGCATGGAAACGCACGATACCGCCGTCCGCTTCCTCGAATCGCAAGATCGCGAGTGCCATGGTTCATCGCCTCACCGCCCCTGCGGCACTACCGAACCGCACCCGGTAATGCCGCGGGGGCGGGTGCAGCACCGGGCGCGGGTGCCGCCGGTTGCGTTTTCGGTGCGTACATCTGCGCAAAGTTATCCAGTTTGAAATAATCGGTCTTGAACTTGATGGAAACCGACCCCGTGATTTTCGCCGCGAGTTCGGTGTTCCCCGTACCCTTGGCAGAGGAGACCGTGATTTCGGTTTTCTTTTCCGTGCTGCTCCTGCCGCCGCCGAAAATACCGAGAAAACTGCCCCCGAAATTGCCGCCCGAAGTGTTTACTTTTTCGTTCACCTTCTGACCGGTACGGACGATGTTCTCCTTCGCCTTGATGTCGAAAACAACCGCGGCGTTGATGTTGCCTTCCTCGACAACCAGCCGTGTGATACCCATCAGCATCACCTCGCGCAACAGGGCGCGTTGCTCCTGAGCCATGGCGATTTTTGCGTCCATGATCTTGGCTTTCACCATGTTGTCGCCGATGTCGAGCGGTTCGCCCTGCTTGTCAGTAAGGACCGGTTGTTGCGGCTGCGTCACTTCCGTGCCGTCGTCGGGGATAGGGGGCAACTGGAAGCTGAAGTTATCCGGCTCCTTATCCACGAGATACGCGAAGGTACTGGTGTCGTCTATCTTGTTGATGAATTGCGCCAGACTTTGCGTCGCCATCTTCAGGATCCGGAGGAAGTCGTTCGTCTGTTCGTGCATCACCTCGATGTTGGCGCGAAAAACGCCGTGGATGAGGTCGCGCACGAAACCGGGAAAGTCAACATCCTGGATAAAGTCCGCCGCCAGCTGCCCTGCCTGCTCGATCCGGTCGTTGTCGAAGTTTTCCGGATCCATGGCGTCGGTCGCCATCTGACGGGTGAGCAGACCGTTCTGACGCGCCAGTTGTCCGTAGTTCGCCTCATACGCATCGCGATACAACGCCTGCTGCTCGTGGGGCGGCATCTGGAGAAATTGCGTGCTTTGCCCTAAAACGAGGCGAGTCTGTGCCCGCGCCATGTCTTTGATTTCGTTTTCAGTCCGCATGACCCTTGCCTTTCGGTTCCCAAGAATTAGCTATCCCAGTCGTCGAAGTTACCGCCGCCGCCGCCGTTGCTGCTGCGCCCGCCGACGCCCGCCATCCGCCGCGATCCGTTGCCGTTGGACGATCCGTTGCCATTTTTGTAGCCGTTGCGCCCCGCGCCCGCGTAACCATTGCTGCTGCGGCCGCCATTCCCATAGTCGCTTCCGTTCTCGTAGCGGTCTGATGGGGGGGCGTCGGTGTACTCTGTCTCTTCGCCGCGCGGTTCGAGTGCCGCCTGGCTGACGATACACGCCTTGCAAGCGTCCAGGAACCGTTGAAACTCGTCGTCCGCGACGTTCTCGGGGGCGAAATCGGCGATGAAATGGAAGATGTCGTTCCCCCGTTCGGCGACGGTGACGAGGCTGGTCGCGGGAATGGCGACACCCAGCGACGTCCTGCCCATCCGCTCAATGACCGCCGTGATGGTCTTGCGCCGTCCGCCCATGTGGTTCAACACGTCTTCGCTACCGATGATGTCCAGTGCTTCCTCCAGACTACGGTACATTTCCGTCGTCTTTTTGGGCGCGCTACCGGTCATGTACTCCGACAGGTTGTACTGCAAATCCTGAATCGCCTGATACATCGCGGTGCGCGAGATCATCTTCTCCTCGGTGTAGTACCGCTCGGTCTTGTCTATGTATCGCGTCACTTCGTACATCAGATTGTCCCAAAGACCGGGAAACGCTTCGTTCACGACCGTACCGGAAAGCATCTCCGCTTCCCCGATATTGAAGACGCGTTTGTAATGCATCTGCCGCTCCTCCTCGGTGGGGCGGTCGCGCATCAGGATCTCGTAGCGGTTGAGCAGCGAGGCGGTCTCGCCGTCGGGGATGTCCAGTTCGCCCCGGTGCCATTCGGTCAGGAGGGAATCGGCGATGTCGAAAACGTGCATCTGCTCGCCCTCGACAAAGGTCGTGTAAAGCGCACCGGCGGCGCGGATCGCCTGAGCGCGGACGATGGGGCGTTCGGACTGGCTGATGCGGCGGATGGTGAAATCCCAATCGGACACGCCGCCCTTGGTCCGCGCCACGTCCACAGGGTCATCGTTGCCCTGCGCAACGCGGGTGGCATGATCGTAGGCGAGGGCGAAATGCTCGTCGTACTTTCCGCCGTCGAATCCCTGCTTATCCTTGATGCGGACGCCGCGTGCATACAGATACCGCGCCATCTCACGCCGGACGCCTTCGGTAAATAGAGCTTCGTCAATCTCGCCGCCCTGCGCGTAGCGATCCACGTACAGGCGTAGCGTCCCCATGTGTTGCCCGTCGCCGATCAGTTTCAGCACGTCGTCGCGCACGGTGCCGACGCGTAGTGCCACGCCTCGCCCGAAGGCAAGGTCGCGGAGCGCGATGAGTTCGTCTTTTTCCAGTTTGATATTCTGGGCATCAAGGACGTTGCCTAATATCTCGTTGAGCAGGTAGCGGCGCGGCTTGGTGATCACCGAGCGCAACACGGCGTCGAATAACCCCTGGTCGTCGTCGTCCTTGACCTTCTGATCGTCCAGAGCACTGATCAGGAGAAACTCGTATACGGCAGGGAGCGCGAGCAGAGTGCGCTCGATGTCGTCCAGACCGCGAGCATTGAGCCGTTTCGTCACTTTGGCGACCACGGCAGTGATACCCCGTTTCTCGATCCGCTTTTCGGGTGCCAGTTTTTTGAGTTCTTCTTTATAAAACTCGCTGGTAGCATGACGTGCCTTGCTGGCGATGGCGTCGAGCGGATAGGTCAGATCGCGCACCTTGAGCACGTCGGCGGACGATTCGCCGTCCTTGACTCCGTTCAAATCATGTAAAATCTGCGCCATGCGGTCTTTGCGGGCGCGTTCCACTTCCGCGATGCGGTTGATCTCGCGGAGTTGCTCCGTCGTCCAGTTTTCTCGCAGTCGCTCGTCCTTTTCAAGCGTGTCCGCGAATTCGACGAACCTATCCCGCGGTATCAGACTAATATCGGTCATTACAGGCTCCTTCTGATGCGCTACGCGTTCAACGGCTTGGCTTTACTTCCGGCGAAGGTGATAAGTTCCGTCATGAGTGCCCCGTCCTTTACCAGCGTATACAGGTTGGATAAGACCTTGCCGTCATTGGCGTCGCGGGGATTGAGGCGACTCGCGATTTCGACGACAACATCCCGTCTGTCTTCCATAATCGCCTGTTTCAGCTCTTCTACGGAGAACCGTCGGTACTGTGGGAGTCGTGCGTCAGCGAGCTCGGACGCCGGTTTGGGGTTCCGGATGGCGTCCACAATCTCGGCGAGTTCTCCGAGTTTTTTGGAAAGATTGCCCTGCGTTTCGACAAGAACGTCGTGTTTTTGAGAAAGGTCGTCCTGCTTCGCGGCAAGCTCATCCTGTTTGGCGCCGAGTTCGTATAGCCGCCCGAAAATCTCGTCAGCGAGTCTTCCGATGGTCGCTTCGGCTTTGGCGAGGGCATCCGCTACGTCGGCATCTATCTTCGCCCGGAGCGTCTCGTCCTGTGTTTTCAGTTCGGCTCTGAGAGCGGCGACCTGGGATTCAAGATTCTTTCTGATCGCCTTATCTTCTTCATATAGAACCTTGTCGCTCTTTTGAAGCTTGTCGATCTCTAAATCATCGTTTGCGTTCAGACCGCCTATGACACGGACGGCGGTTTCCAGCCTTTTCACACGCGGCTCCAATGAGTCGGGTGCTGCACTTTCCGGCTGCTTCATCATTGCTACTTCCTCCTCGAAACACCTTGGGTAGCTCGTCTGTTACCGAAAAAGGATTCGTCGCTCGGGATAGATGCACCTCCTTGCCACGCAAAAAATATAAAATTATTTTCGAGCCGGGCGAAGAAACCCGGAAATAGCTTACTTCAGGCGATAGTCGAGCAAACGGAGCGCGTCCGCCACGTTTATTTGTCCGTATCCTGTCTGTGGGGTGCGAAACCGGCTGTCGTGTCGGTCTGCCGTATGCTTCAGCAGATGCTTCACCTGACGGTCGGACAGATGTCGCCCGCCGCGCTCCATCGCATACGATTTGAGCAACGCCGCCGCGCCGCTGACAAACGGAGCCGCCTGCGACGTGCCGCTCGCGTAGGCGTATCCGTCTTCGCGGTACGCGCTGAAGACCTCGGTACCGGGCGCGACCAGAGTCACTTGCGGACCATATGTCGAGAAGGAGGCTTTCTCGCCGCCCGATTCGGCGGCTCCCACGGCGATCACGCCGGGCAACGCGCCCGGATAATATAGCGCGTCCTGCCCGTCGTTCCCGGTCGCGGCAACGAGCGTGACGCCCCGCGATAGCGCGTACTCCACCACCTCGCGATGTGGCAAGCCGCCGCCCTCGTGCTTGATGCCGAAACTCATGTTGATGACATCCGCGCCGTTGTCCACCGCCCACTTCAGCGCGGTGTTGATGTTGTCTATCAATCCCGCCCCGACGCGTCGCTCGCCCTGGCGCAATGCGCCCAGAACGCGTACGGGCATAATACGGCACAACGGCGCGACGCCGACCGGCATGTTCTTACCCTTCGCGGCGATGATACCCGCGACATGGGTGCCGTGCCCTACCTCATCGGTAGGGTCGGCGTCCGCCCCGATGGCATCGCCGAAAAATTCGCCCGCGTCGCTGAGAATGTCCACAAAATCATAGCCGGGCACAAGCGTACTCGTCAGTTCGAGGTGGGTCAGGCAGACACCACTATCGAGCACGGCGACGGTGATCCGCCCGTCCCCCCGACTCCAGCGGTGTGCCTCGGGCAGGAAAATCGCCTCGCGCGACTCGCGGTCCGTGGAAACGCCCATCGCCTGCGCGGTAGGCGTCGGCAATGGGCTGACGGCGATCATGCCGGGACGGGCATATTCGACCCCGGGGAGGAGCGTGATCGCGTCCGCCAGATCGTCGGGTATCCGTTTGTCCTCCTGCAAAATGAGCCGGAACACACGCTGAAGCCCGTGCGCATATTCCTCCGGTGTCCACTGTGCGCCCGCCGACCGATACTCACGCGCCACCCAGACCGGGATTTTCCGCTGTCGAAGGAGGTGGTCTACGGAAGGGGAAAGTGTTTCCTGCGCCAGAGATTTGTCGGCGATAATCTCCTGCCAGTGTGCGACAGCAGGCAGCGGGACGGAGGGTGCCATTTTCACGATCAAGTGCGGTTTCACTGCGATGTGCCTGCTTTCTCATTCGATGCCATTTTGGTGCGACGGCGCGGATCGTCCACACCGGACAAGGGAATCTTTCGCGAACAGGGCGGGGCATTCCTGCCCGGTATCACCTATTCGCTTGCTTATGTTACAATAAGGGACGTCGCCCGCTTCCCGATCTGTTCGCGGGAACGACTTCTTTCTATTTCTCACGCGTCTTTCGCCCGAGGGATGTGTTCCCGGTTGGAAGCCACCGTGACCGACGGTTTATCATGACTTTTCACGAAATGTCGTTATTCGTACCCGCCGCCGCTTTAATGAATCGCCTCCGATACCCGGCAAAGTTTGCGTTGATCACGGTGCTGTTTATCATCCCGATTGCCTGGGGGTCGGTGCAATTCTGGCAAAGCATAGACCGCAACGCGACATTTTCCGCGAAGGAGAATATCGGTAACGATTACCTGCGTCCTCTGGTGCGTCTTCTTTTGAAATTTCCGCAAGCACGATTGGCACAACTATCCGTTCTAAGAGACGTGGACGACTCGGAAGTGGGCTGGGAGGAAGCGCAAGCCGAAGTCCGGCGGATTTTATCCACTATCGGTGCCGAGGACGCGCGAAGTGGCGCGGTGCTGGAATCGTCGGGCGAATACGCCGCGCTTCGGAACAACTGGGAAGCCGTGGTCGCGGCGAAAACACCGGAAACGATCCGCGCCGCGCACGAAACATTTCTGAACACTCTGCAATCGTTGATCAAAACGGTCGGGGACAACTCGAACCTGATCCTCGACCCGGATCTGGACACGTACTATCTGATGGACGCGACGCTGCTCAAACTGCCGGAAGCCGGGGCGCAGTTCGTACAGGCACAGGCGCGCCTCGATGAGGCGTCGGGAGACGATACGGTCGGTCCCGAGCAGAAGGCGAAACTGATCGGGATCGCCAGCCTCATCCGTGCCGACACCGCGCAACTCCGGAAAGGGTTCGGCACCGCGATCAAGTATAACCCCACCGGCAACATCGAACCGCGACTGACGGAAAGTTTCAATCGCTCTATCGCCGCCCGGGAGGAGCTTGTCACTGCTTTAGAGGGGCGTGCGGATGGTTTTTCGTCGCCCGACGTGTACAACCAATTGAACGCTGCAATCCAGACCAGTGCCGATTTCGCCGACAAAGCGTTTACCGAGAACGGGATTCTGATACGCAACCGGGTGCAAGGCTACCGCGATCAGCAACGGAATCTGGTGATACTCTCCGCATCGTCGCTGGTGCTGGCACTGTATCTGCTCGTTGGTTTTTATCAAAGCGTCGTCACCGCGGTCAAAAAACTGGAGGCTGCGGCGACGCAACTTTTGCAGGGCGGCGCGGACGTAGATATCGTCCGGCTCGAAACGCAGGATGAGTTGGGGCAGGTCGCCGGTTCGTTCAACACCGTTTTGTCGCGCTTCAAATCGGAATCGGAGCAGGCACGCGAGGAGCGGACACGCGCCGAGGAAGCCGAGGAAAACCATCGCACTATTTTCGAGAACGCAAACGAAGGGATCTACCAGACTACACGCGAGGGTGGTTTTATCCGTGTCAATCCCGGTCTCGCCCGTATCTGTGGGTATGCGTCGCCCGCACAAATGATGGAATCGGTTCGCAATGTCGGGACCGAACTTTACGCCGACCGGCTCCGTCGCAATGACTACACCGAGGCGATTGAACAGAATGGCAGTGTCACCAACTGGGAGTCGCAGATTCTCCGCGCCGATGGCGAAACAATCTGGGTGGCGGAAAGTGCCCACGCGGTAAAAGACGCGCAGGGTGTGGTGCGCTACTACGAGGGCACTATTACCGACATCACCGCCGAAAAGAACCGCTTGGGCGCGATGGAAACCGCACGCGAAGCGGCGGAGGCGGCGAACCGCGCCAAGTCCGATTTCCTCGCCAAAATGAGCCATGAACTGCGCACACCACTGAATGCGGTCATCGGGTACTCGGAAATCTTGCAGGAAGAGGCGGAGGAGATCGGACAGGACGATTTCGTTCCCGATCTGAAAAAAATCAACGCCGCGGGCAAACACCTTTTAGGCTTGATAAACGATATTCTGGACCTCTCGAAGATCGAGGCGGGTAAGATGGAGTTGTATCTAGAGCAGTTCTTGGTCGCCGAGATGGTAAACGAGGTGGCGAATACTGTGAAACCATTGATGGATAAAAACGGGAACACGCTAACGATCACGGTCGCGCCGGAGGTGCGGATGATCCGCGCCGACCTGACGAAAGTCCGTCAGAACCTGTTCAACCTGCTGTCGAACGCCTCCAAGTTCACCGAGCGGGGCGAAATTACGCTGGACGTGAATCCCGCCATGGATGCGGAGGGCGTGGAGTTCGTTGACTTCGCGGTGCGTGATACCGGGATCGGCATGACGCCGGAGCAGCGATCCCGGCTTTTCCACGAGTTCGTGCAAGCCGATAACTCGACCACGCGCAAGTACGGCGGGACGGGACTGGGTCTGGTCATCGTGAAGCGGTTCGCGCAGATGATGGGCGGCGACGTTTCGGTGACGAGTGAATATGGGAAAGGTTCGACTTTCGTGTTCCGTGTCCCGGTTATGGTCGCGGACACGAAAAACTATTCGGGAGGTACTCCGGACGAGGAAGTGGAAGCCGCACGTACCAAGTCGCCCGTGCTCGTGATCGATGATGATTCGGCGGTGCTGGACCTGACCGCCCGCCTCCTCATCCAGGAAGGGTACACCGTTGTCACTGCAACGAACGGTTACGACGGGTTGCGCATGGCGCGGCAGACGATGCCTCAGGTGATCCTGCTCGATATTATGATGCCGCACTTCGACGGATGGAGCGTGCTTGCAGCACTGAAGGAGGACACCGACCTGGCGCGAATCCCCGTGATCATACAGACCTTCACCGACAACAAAGCGATGGCACTCGCGCTCGGCGCGTCGGATTACCTGCCGAAACCGGTGGACAAAAATCAGTTGGTACAGATGCTCGGTCGGTATCGCCCCACTTCCACGGACAGGCAACCGTCCGCGCTACTCGTGGAGGACGACCCGCTCAATCGTGACCTGCTGAAACGGCTGCTTAACGCAGAAGGGTGGCATGTCACAGAAGCCGAGAACGGTCGCGTCGGTCTGGAGATGCTGACTGTCGCTCATCCGCACTTAATTTTGCTCGACATTATGATGCCGGAAGTGGACGGGTTCGGCTTTGTCGAAGGACTACGTGAGCGCATAGAATGGCGTGATGTCCCGGTCGTGGTCGTTACCGCGAAAGATTTGACTTCCGAGGATTTTGCCCGCCTCAATGGCACGGTTACTGCGGTCCTGCAGAAAGGGCGTTACCACGACGCCGACATTCTGCAGCTAGTACGCAGATTCAGTGCGACCACGACGGGAAGTTAACGAAAAAGAAAGAAAAGAATGGCACGGATACTTTTGGTCGAAGACAACGAGGACAACCGCGACATGCTCAGTCGTCGGCTTCAGCGGCGCGGGCACGACGTTCTCATCGCGGTAGATGGCGAGGAAGGCGTAGAAAAAGCGCACACAGAATCGCCCGAACTGATCCTGCTCGACATGAGTTTGCCGCGTATGGACGGCTGGGCAGTGGCACGGACGATCCGTGCGTCGGGGGCGAGCGTGCCGATTATCGCGTTGACCGCGCACGCCATGCAGGGCGACCGGGAGAAAGCAATCGCCGCCGGATGCGACGACTATGATACCAAGCCAGTCGAACTGCCGCGCCTGTTAGAGAAAATAGACAGTCTACTGAATCGAGCGACAATCCATGACTGAACAACCAACAGAAGCGGCGGTAGTGGCGACTCTGCCGGAAGACTTCACGCGGGCGATGGCACAAACCCGTCACGAACTGCGCACGCCGCTGAATCATATCATCGGATACAGCGAACTCCTTCTGGACGAAGCCGAGGAGCAGTGTTTAGCCGACCTGACCGGCGATCTGTCCAAGATTCGGGACGCCGGACGCCGTTTGCTCGGAATGCTCAACGCGCTACTCACGCCGGACGCGATGGCGAACCGATTATTGATGATGGAGGGGGCACCGTCTCCGGATAACGCCATCCCCCGCGTCGCAGGCGGCGGGGAAGAACAGGCACCGGAAGAAGGGAGCGAGATCGCCCGACTCGCGTTCGCGTCCATCCTGGCGCCGCTTCCTGACGTGATTCCCCTGATTGCCGCCGAGAATCCGCTCCTCGTCGTGGACGACGATCAATCGAATCGCGAAGTATTGGGGCGACTTCTGTCCGGGATGGGCTATTCCGTGATGGGGGCACCGGACGGTCGCGCCGCATTGGCGATCCTCAGCGCGTACCCATGCGACGCCGTTTTTCTTGACATCATGATGCCGGTGATGGATGGGTATCAGGCACTGGTGGCGATTCGGGGCGACGCGAACCTGCGTCACGTGCCGGTGATCATGGTTTCCGCTTTAGATGAGATTCAGGTGGTCGCCCGCTGTATCGAGGCGGGGGCGGAGGATTACCTACCGAAACCGTTCAACCCGACCATTCTGAAGGCGCGGTTGGTGGCGGCACTGGAAAAGAAGCGGCTCCGGGATCAGGAGCGTGCGTTATACGCCGAACTTGCCGTCGCGCACGACAAACTGCAAAATGCGGAACGGCTACGCGAGGATATGACGCGCCTGCTAGTGCAGGACTTGCGTATGCCGCTCACGTCGCTACTGACTTCGCTGGAAATGTCGGCAAACCTCGGCGACGACGAACCGGCAACCGAGCGGCGTGAGTTTCTGGACCTTGCTCTCAAAGGCGGCAATAAAACGCTGGCGATGGTCAACGGCCTGCTCGACATCGCGAAAGCCGAGGATGGGGTTCTGCCGCTTTCGCGAACACTGTATCCGCCCGTGCCTATCGCGCAACTTGCCGCGCTCCATGTGGCGGAAATGGCGCGGGCGAAGGGGGTGACGTGCGAGCTCAAAGCGAACACGCCGGAGTTGCCGCCGCTCTATGTGGACAGCGGGCGGGTTCGCCACGCGCTAATCAACCTGTTGGAAAACGCGATCAAATGGACGGGGGAAGAAGGGCAGGTCACGCTTTCCGTGGGAATGGATACCCTGAGTTCGGGCGCACCCGCCGTTGCTTTCCAGGTCGCGGATACCGGCGCAACGGTGCCATCCGGGCGCACGGAAGATTTGCTGGACCGCTTTGAACAGGTCGAGGCGCGTCAGGAGGGGCTGCGTGTTTCGCCGGGTCTCGCGCTGACGTTCTCGAAATATGTCGCGGAGGCGCATGGGGGCGAGCTACGGGTGGATAGCGGCGAACCAGAGCGGGGCGCGACTTTTTCCCTGTTGCTCCCCCGGATCGCTTGATACGCCATCTTTGACATGTTTGCTTGAATGATAATATTTTTATGAATGAGAAGATCACGGAATCGGAAATGGTACAGCCATCGGGAGGCGACGAGTTCTCCCAGGTTCTCATTCATATCGTCCCCGTGATGGAATCGCTACGAGAACCGCTCCGCCAACTTCGGCATGACCTCCGCACCCCGCTAAACCATATCATCGGACTGAGCGATCTCTGGGTCGGTGAAACGGAGGGGAGTGTATCCCAGAAGGAATTACATGACGATTTGAGACAGATCATCGCCGCCGCGTGGAAAATCAACGACATGCTGGAGAGGTTAATTGGCGCAGATGGTTTCGTGATTCCCGGATATAGTGGCCGAGAATCACCAAAATAAAAATCTCCGTCACGCAAACATAAGTTCAGTAGGAATAATTGCCTGTAATGGCGGAAGTTACTAGTATACGCCGATATAATGGGGCAACGCGCGGTGTCGCACGAAGAAATCGTGTTGCATTGTATAGGATTCCGCTTCAAACCGCAACAATCCGCGAAAGTAGGATCGTTTGCTAACGGGCGAAGCAAGAAAAGCAAATCTTCATGGCAGGACAATCAGGGGGCATTAAGAGTTATTCGATGGTAGTACCGGAACCGTTTGCGAAAATTAAAGTGATCGGTGTGGGCGGCGGCGGCACGAACGCCGTTAACCGCATGATCGAAGCCGGGTTATCCGGCGTAGACTTCTGGGCGATGAACACCGATGTACAGGTTCTGGCAACCTCGTCGGCGGACAACACCCTGCAACTCGGCGTCCGGCTGACCCAAGGCTTGGGCGCGGGTGGCGACCCCGAACGCGGGCGCGAGTCCGCCGAGGAATCGCGCTCCGACATCCAGAAAGCCCTGGACGGTGCGGACATGGTTTTCATCACGGCGGGTATGGGCGGCGGCACCGGGACCGGAGCCGGTCCTGTGATCGCCGAGATCGCCCGTTCGATGGACATTCTCACCGTCGCCGTCGTGACCAAACCATTCCGCTTTGAAGGACCGCGCCGCGACCGCCTGGCACGACAGGGGATTGACAACCTGCGCCAGCACGTGGACACGGTGATCATCATCCCGAACGACCGCTTGCTCAATGTCGTGGAAAAGAAAGCGACCTTGATGGAAGCGTTCAAGGAGGCCGATGACGTGCTTCGACAGGGGGTGCAGGGCATTTCGGACATCATCACGATACCGGGCTTGATCAACGTGGACTTCGCCGATGTGAAAGCGGTCATGTCCGATGCCGGGACCGCATTGATGGGAATCGGGTTCGCCGAAGGCGACCACCGCGCTCTCGAAGCGGCACAGGCGGCTATCTCCTCGCCGCTCCTCGAAACCGACATTTCCGGCGCACGCTCGGTGCTGGTGAATGTCACGGCGGGTTCCGACCTGACGCTTTCGGAAGTCAACGAAGCCCTGGAACTGATCCAGAACGGCACCGATGGCGAGGACGCGAACATCATCTTCGGCGCGGTGATCGACCCCCGCCTTTCCGGCGCGGTGCGCATCACGGTACTCGCGACTGGTTTCGAAGCCCGCCCGACCGAAAAAGCCGCCGTCAAATCGTACCCTGCTGTCGCGACTACACCGATCCGCCGCCCGGTAAGCGCGGTGTCACCATCGGTCAGCACCGTTGCTACTACCAACGGCACTGGTAGCGGGGACGTTTCAACCCCGGAAGCGCAAAAAGAGCCGCAATCCCAGCCCGCCCGCACCGCGACGCTCAGCGCGGACGACGTGATGGACATTCCTGCGTTCCTGCGCCGCAAGTAAACGAAGCGACGTCCTGTAGACAACGCCCCGCCGAACGAAATGTTCGGCGGGGCGGATTTTTTCGGGGGGTTGTAACCCCCCGCCGGGATACGCAAACTCCTTCCGCTGTCTACTCGGTATAAGGCACCTCGACGCTCGGGCGGGCTTCAAGGCGTATCTCCTTCAAGCGCGGAATCCACGTTTTCGGGAATTGCGCGGTCATCGACTGCCAGTTTTTGTAGCCGTTCACCGTGTCGGCATACACGGGCGGTTTACCTATCGCCTTTGCCCCCAGGTCGTCCAGCACGAAGTTTAGAACCGGGAAACTGCCGTACATCATCTCGTGGACGGTGCCGTCTTTCTCGATCAGCAGGAGACGCCGCTCCTGTATAGCCGAACCCGTGTCGTGTGTCTGCACTATCGCCGTCGGCGACGTTTTCCTTCCCATCGTCCAGGACGGGTCTGTCTCCGGCGTGACCTGCACCGTGAACGCGACCACGTTGCCGTTCGCGGTGGCGCGGAACGTGCGTCCTGCCGCGAACGGTATGGTGGCGACGGGGCGGAACATGCCGCGCCCCTGCCACGTGGATTTGGGCGGCTGAAACGACGCCGGTGCCGGATAAGAGACGCCGGTTTTGTTTCCGGGGAAGGATGTGTTCTCAGGGACGTAGATCAGTGCAATCACATCGGCGGGTGCGACATGGAAGTCACGCGTGTTCTCTTGGGTGGTCCCTTCCGGCATCCGCTCCGCGATTCCACCTACCCCGTAAGGAAGCTGAACGCGCCCTTTTTTCAGAAGCAGGACGGGTCTGCCACCCAGCGTCGGCGACACCCCCGGCGGCACCTGCACCCGCCATCGCAAACTCACGGACGAGACGCGGGTACTTTGCCAGTCGACGTCGGCATTTCCGATACTTGCTTTCTCGAACGTCAACCTCGTTTCGCCTCCCTGTGCGTCCTTAGCGAGTACGATAGACTGTCCGCGCCGCATATCATCCTTATAGAAAGGGATGCGCCCTTCGCCTAACCCCGAGTCCGCCGTAGCTGGTGGCTTCGGCACGAGTGCCACGCCGCGAAACACGATCTCGCGCCGCTCCTGAACGTCCCGCCCCCATCGGTATCCGCGGATGCGTCCCGGCACGTCGTTGAAATTAGCGACCAGCAGTGTTTTGTCGGTGTTGGTCTTGTGATACTGTGTGGCGTTCGCCGGATGCGGTTTGCCGAGCGAGTCTATCGCCAGTAACCGGTCCGATTTTCGCGCCCCCATGCGGACGACCGTGGTCTTGACGACCGCCCCGTCGCGCCACGGACCGGATACCGGCTGTTTCGCGCTCAGGCGGTTATATTCCACCGCACCGACAGGCGAAACGGTTGCCCGTGCTCCGAGTTTCCATGCCGGATCGCCGAAAAGAACGGTCGCCTTGATGTCGGTCTTTTCATCGCCCGTTAGTGGGGTACGGTCGATACGGATATTCATTTTTCGCGCTGGTTTTTTGCTGGTCGCGCGGAGGCGGATGTATACCTCTAACTCCGCATAGCGTTTGGAGGGTTTTCCGTTCTCCACCAGCCAGGTTCCGCTGATGTAACTGTCGCCAAAAGTGTCCGGCGAATGATCGAACCCGGCGGTGTATGCAACGCGCGTTCCATCAGCCAGCCACCGGACCTCCCGCCGGGTGATATGTCCTATTTCGGCGAAGAGTCCCGGCGCGATCTGTTGTCTGCCCACGCTACT
>JACMIS010000514.1 GCA_014381035.1 Armatimonadota bacterium | reverse complement strand
GAAATCCGGTTTTCCCCCATGCTCAATCGTCCCATCCGGGGTCGTATCCTTTCTCCCACTCATAGCGGGGACGTTTTGCGCCGGTGGCTACCGTGAACGGTTCGGGATGCAGGCGCAGGTACTCTGGGGTTTTCGCGTCGGGCATCTTGACGTTCGTGAGGAGCCATCGGGCGGCGTCGGCGTGGTTGAGTTCCAACCGGCGCATCGTGTATACCAATCCTTCTTTCGCTTCGTCGTCGAGCAGTACAGTGATAGTTTGTACGCCGAGCACCGTGGGATGGAAGCCGCGCCCGAAGTGTTCGCCCGCGCCGACCAGTTTCTTTTTCGCGGATTCACTGTTCAGATTCGGGAACTTCATCGCGGCGGCCGCCCGGTCGCGCGGGATGGGGATGGCACCCGACCGCCCGGCGCGGGAGACGCTCCCGGTGCCGAAGACTTCGCCGGTGAGAACGTGGCGGAAGATGGCGCGGACCGCCTGAGCGTCCGTGCAACGTTTCGCCTGGACGTATTCGGCGAGTCCCCGTTGCGCGTGGCGGTTGAGCACGACGGCGAATTTGTGTCGGTAGCGGAAGACTTTGCTGGCTTCCCTTGTCGCGGCTTTGTATTCGCTCATGCGCGATTTGCCGCACTGGGAGCAGATGAATTTGGTGCGTCCGTCGGGCTTGCGCTGTTGCCAGAGTTTGCCCCGGCAGGCGGCGCATTTGAGATACGGCTCCGGCGCGGGCAACACGCCGAACGAGCGGCGGTTGCAACCGCGACAGGTGTAGCGTTGCCGGTCGCCGTCGTGCCCGTCTTTGACAAGGCGGGTGCCGCTACAGTGCGGACAGACGGGTGCTTGCTCGGGCGGCTTGATGGGGTAGATGTGGCGCGACGACATAGGCTTTCTCCTCGTTCGGTATCAGTCCTATCTACGATACCAAACGAGAAGGCGCGGGGAGGAACTTTTTGTTTTTCGTGTGCTTCGTTTACATTTTGCGTCGACGCAGGACGACCGCACCGATCATGCCGAGTGCAGGCAGGGCAAGGGCGAATGTCCCGGCTTCCGGTACGACGATGCCGCCGATGGCGTTGAACGCTACGCTACCGGGTACGGCACTAAACTGAAAGTCGCCCGCACTGGTAGAAAACGCGTATTGCGTGTTAACGGCAGTAGGTATTCCCAGAAAAGATAGGGGTGACATCAGATCGTAGTTCGCGAATTCCGGACTTGTAAATGTGAATAGAGGGGACACCGTTTGAGGCTCCGGGTCTTCCTCTGTGGCGAACACCCCCAACCCATTTTGTAACAATGAATCATCCCCATCCTTTTGAACCCCTATGAAGTAGAAGCCGTTCGCCGGTTGTAGAAATGACCCAGAAATGCCCCCCCATTGAAACGACGGCAACTCATTGAAGGTGAACGGAGTATCCGGAATCGCCCCGAAAAACTGTACATATTCAGGAATAACATTGTCCGTGTCGGCAACGTAGGTGAGGATAAATTCCTCGTCCTCGAATACGTTCTCTCCGAGGGTACCGCTCGCAGTTCCTGAGTAGGTATAGGTAATAGGCACGGCGTGGGCGGCAATGGGCAGGGACAAAGTCATTGCCGCAACGGCGAGAGTAGAAAGCGTGAAGATATGGGCGCGAGTCTTGAGCGACAAAGAAAACATGAGATCGATCCTTGCGAGTCGGTTGATGTACGCCGAACCGTATCAGGAATAGATTTCTCGCACACTCGAACAGGGAGCGACAATTCTAACCTCCTGGTGAGACGTGCTCTTACTACCTGCATTTTCCATGCCGGAGTGCGTCATTCGTCCCGCGCGGGCGGCGGTGCCCGAACCTAGAGCACCGTTGCGCTATGCGGGCAACAAGTGTCACACTGTCACGTTTTGCTGGTTACGGTTCGCGCGGGGCGGGTGGCGAGGTGTTGCATGAAGCAGCCCAGGATCATGATCACCAGTGCTATCCAGAACACAGTTTGGTAGCCGAACGCCTTCATCAGCGGCAAACCGATCAGCGGGGCGAGGACGCCGCGCACGCCGAGCAGGAGCGAGTTGAGGGACTGGTACTGCGCCGTGCGCTCCCGGTTCGCGTAGGTCAGGATGCTCCCCATGTAGGACAACTCGACCCCGGCGAAACCGATCCCCATGAGAGCCGCCGCGAACAGCAGACCGTACCACGTGTGCGCGGACAGGTACACGAGCGGGATCAGCGTCACGCAGATGATCGAGAAAAGAACCGTGCGCGGCGCACCCACCCGGTCCATGAATCGCCCCCACCAGAACGACGCCATGATGGACCAGAGCGACGCGAAGTTCGCCAGGTTGGCGATCTGGGTGCTGGAAATGTGCAGCACGTCCACCTGATACAGGGCGTAGAGCGG
>JACMIS010000513.1 GCA_014381035.1 Armatimonadota bacterium | reverse complement strand
TTGATACGACTTTTGTAGCGACCCACCACGGTCGCGATGTGCTTGCGCATCCGCGCGAGGGCGAGGGCACGGTCGGCGGGCTTGCCGTCGGGTCCCTGGAAGAACCAGGCGGGGGTCTGCGAGTGCCACACCAGCGTGTGTCCCACAACCGTCGCATCACTCTTGCTCGCGATTTCCATGAGTTTGTCACTATCTGCGAATGTGAACTCGCCCTCACGCGGTTGCATGGCGTCGGGCTTCATACTGTTTTCGGCGGTAACGGCGTCGAAATGCGTTAGTGCCAGGTCAACTTCGCCGGGTGCTCTGCTTTCTAGGGCGGCATTGCTCAGAATGGTGCCGATCAGGAACTTGTTTTTGAACGCGTCTTTGAGGGGGGAGATCGTTTCGATGGTCTTATCTACTTTCCGTTGTAACGTGGCGGGAATCGCGGGGGACACATTTGTCCGTCGGTTCGCGGAGCTCGTCTTCACCGGTGCCGCCGCCGTCGGCGTTGCTTTGATATAGCGGCTCGCGAATGTCAGGAATGTCGCCCAGTTGGGGGCGTTGGTATGCCCCCCGGCGTGCTGTCGGAAGGCGATCTCACCGTCTATTAGCGGGGTTTCTATCGGGGGCATTTCCGTAGTGCCCATATCCTTTTTGCCGAGCAGTTTGTAAACCGGTCCCGCACCTACCCCACCGAGAAACATCCCCTTTGCATCTACCCAGTTCCCTTCGACCTGCGGAGAACCGGAGCCGATAAAAACCGGGCGGGGGGCGCACAGCGCGACCAGTTCGTGGGAATCCACGGGCAGATCGTTGGGCGTCAGTGGACCGGCGTACTTGATGAAATTTCCCGCCATCCAATGATATTCCCCAGACGACGCGACGTTCTCGACCTTCTCGCCAAAGTCGCGGCGGTGAATTTTTACGCCGCCCTCCCCCGACGAACCGATAAAGGCAATCGCAAACCGGGGGTCATACGCCATCGCGACGGCGGCCGCCTTTCCATAGCGCGATAAGCCCTCAATCCCGATCTGCTTTGCATTGACTGCTTTGTCGGTTTCCAGATAGTCGAGGGCGCGACTGGCTCCCCAAGCCCAGGCGCGTAGTGCACCCCAGTCATCCGGCTTTCGTGCTCGCCCTTTGTTACACAACCCGATAATGCCCTGGGTCAATCCCGCACCGTTATCTGCCTGTACGGAGTTTGGCATCAGGATAGCATAACCCCAGCCTTTGGCAAGAAGTTGCTGCTGCCAGTCAGGCGCGGCGGTACCGGATGGAGGTGTTACCGTTCCAGGTCTTCTGCCGGGGAATCCTCCGAAGCCGAACTCCATCATCATGGGTACCGGTTTCGTCGCATTGGTGGGAGTGGTCACGGTCAGTTGGATATCAACGGTGACGGCAGGATACGCGCTGTTGTCCACATGCCCCACCAACTTTTTTGTCGTGACCGAAATATCGCCGTTCATATCTTGCGTGGTGCCAACCACTTCCCACTTGACTTTCGGCGTGTTTGCGGGCATGCGCCCATAGATTTCCCGGTCGAAATCCTCCACAATCTCCGGTCGTCGCTGGTCCCGCCAAATTTTACTACTGGTAACTTTTTTACCGTTTTTTAGCGTCAGGGGGTCTGGCAGATTCGGGTATGGTGTGGCCTTGGACTCGTCGGTATTCGCGGCAAATGGCGATTTCGGGTCGCTATCCGCACCACGCCGAAGCGACGTGATTTTTAGCGTATCCATCATCATACGATGGTCCGACTCGGCGGTGATTGCTGTCGGTGACGGTGAAACAGTAATGGCAACCGGTGCCTGATAAGCACTGCCGACCAAGGGCGCGATAGCCAGCGACAATGTACCGATTCCACACCATCCCATCAAGTGCTTCATAGCAGTAGTCATGAGTTCCTCCTCAAGTGCAATCCAGTACCAAGTTAAACATTTTATTAAAACGTTTTAACAATCTGGGTGATTATACCACAGTCCGTATCGGTAAATCTGTTGATTTGAGAATATTCGTATCACCAGCACTTTCGCGAGGGATATACCTGCTTCGACACCGTACTCCCGTCGGTTCCGAGGTTCGCCGAAACGAGCTTCATACTCGTATCTTTACGGCTTTCCCGATGAAACGGTCTTCAAGACGGCGTAGTAGGCAGGCTTCGGCTTACGCTCCCGGTCGAATAGCAGTGGATAGTCGGTACGCCCCTTGATCGGGAAATCGTTAAACCAGGACTCCTCATCATCCACACCCCAGAAGGTGACGCGTCCGATGTGTTTTTGCTGGCGCAGGAACATCTCGAACGCCAGGCGGTACCGCTCCGCGTGTTGCTGCGCCACCGCGTCCGGCAGACCCCCCGTGTACGGGTTCATCACCGCCGCCTGCTCCGGAGTCATTGTTTCCGACATGTACACGTCGGCACCCTGATACTTCGTTGGTAGAACGCCGATGTCCAGTTCCGTTATCATCACCTTCAGACCGAGTGCCGAGAACTGCTTGATAGATTCCTCCACCTCCGCGAAATCTGGGTTGTCCAGGCGCCAGTGACCCTGGATCCCCACCGCGTGGACCGGCACCTTTTTCGCCACGAGTGACTTGAGCAACCGCAATGCTTTCGGACGCTTGTATTCGCGCTCGATGTTGTAATCGTTATAAATCAGGATCGCGTCGGGGTCCGCCTCGTGCGCCGCGCGGAACGCTTGCTCGATGTAGTCCTCACCGATAGCTTTGAGCCAGGGAGTTTGTCGCAGGTCTTCACCGGGCGTGTCGCTGATGGCTTCATTGACCACGTCCCACTGC
>JACMIS010000512.1 GCA_014381035.1 Armatimonadota bacterium | reverse complement strand
TTGATACGACTTTTGTAGCGACCCACCACGGTCGCGATGTGCTTGCGCATCCGCGCGAGGGCGAGGGCACGGTCGGCGGGCTTGCCGTCGGGTCCCTGGAAGAACCAGGCGGGGGTCTGGGAGTGCCACACCAGCGTGTGTCCCACAACCGTCGCACCACTCTTGCTCGCGATTTCCATGAGTTTGTCACTATCTGCGAATGTGAACTCGCCTTCAACTCGCTGGGTGAAATCCGGTTTCAGGCTGTTGCCGGCGGTAATAGCATTAAAATGCTTTTGCAAAAAAGCCACTCTGTCCGGATTTTTGCCTTGCAGTTCCGGATAATTGAGAGCACTCCCGATGATAAACTTTCCTTTGAACGCTTCTTTGAGTGGCATGGTTGCATCTTTCGTTGGATTTTCCTTGCCAATATTGACGCTATCAGGGGTGGTAGATGCAGTGACCACCTTTTGCTGACTTTCAGGGAGTGCCGCCGTCGCCGTTTCCGGGGTATTCATGCACGCGGTCACAAGAGTGGTTGACAAAAGAGCAAGCGACACGATAACTGCAACCCGCTTGAGAGCATTTGCTCCCCTTGAATAAGGACTTTTGAACACAGGGTGTTCGGTCTGTATTTCGCCAGATTTGCAATGGTTCATGCCATTTATCATTTTTTGATCTTACCGCAGACCAACTCCGGCCGCCCATTCGGGTGTGAGTAAGGACAGGCGATCTAATTATTTGATGTGCCCCCCTGTACGGGAGCGACAATGCCGCCCATAATACTAATGCACCGCTTTGTTGCTGTGTATACGGATCTCTGTCAAATGAGGGCAGTTCCCCGTCCGACAGACACTTTTTGTTCCCGTTCGACGTAGAAAGGCAAGCCATGCACATCGTTCTCAAACCAGCTGGTTTGATGTTTATTCTGGGAGGTTTTCTGTTACTTGTAGTCGCGGCTATATGGCGAAACCGTAGTGTCGTTGTGCCACCCTCCCATCCAACGGTGGCGATTTCGTCGTCAGCCAACCCTGCGGCAACCACTCCCCAATCTCAACCCTCTGCCCCCACGCCGCCGGTGAAAGTCGCCTTCCCTCCCGGTGTTTTGTTGATGCCGGATATCGCTTCCAACGAATGGCTGACCATGATCACTCCGGCGGCGAAAGGCAGTAAAGGCGTAGACGCCGTTATTAGTGTTGTTGATGCCTCCGTGCCCGGTCATCCTCGGGCACGTCGTATCGACACCCGTTCTGTCAACGGTAAAGCGTGGGACATACAGATCGCCCGCCCCCTCAGTGTTTCGTTAAAGAAAGGCAAGCGTATTCGTTTGACATTCTGGGGACGGAGCAAGGATTCCTGTTCCGTCTCGTCCGTAGTTGAGCAGAATGCGGACCCGTACACCAAAATCGCCTACAAGACAATACATCTGACACCCGATTGGAAACAGTACACCGAGGAGTGGACACAGCCGCTAGACACCCCGGAGAACTGGGCAAAGATGGACTTTCATCTCGGGCACAAAGTCGGCGAAATCGAACTGACGGGAGTAATCATCCGTCAGGTCGGAGTCGGTGAGTGAATCCGGGCTTCAGACAGGATGTTTTGCCCCGCCTTCTCTATGTAGTTTCGATAGGTATCCAGACGCCCCCTATGTTCGCTGATTTCTGGCAGGCATGCACGAAGGCTTGCGCGGCGAAACCGTCCGCGAACGTCGGACCGCTCGCCGTATCGCCTTCCGCAACCGCCCGCACGAAATCGAATAGGCTATGCGCATGGAGTTGGTTCCAACCGATTGTGTTCTTCGGCGTCTTGAAGCTCCACGGCTTGGGATAACGCGAAACGCATTCGATCCGCTTAACGCCGCGATTGCCGCCTAAAGTCTCCTCGGGATCGCGCGCATCGTACACCTCCAGATAGTTCGGGTCCATCAGGTTCCAGGCGATCATCCCTTTCGAACCGTGCAACTCTATCCGCAGTTCGTCCTGGACACCGGTAGCCAGCCGAGACGCCTCGATAATCCCGATAGCACCGGACTTTGTGCGGGCGTGTACAATGGCAATATCGTCCACGTCTACCGGGGCGGGATGTCCGGTATCAACATCCGGACGCGATGGGATCCGGGTGACTAACTGTGCATTCACGGCGTCGAAATCGCCGATCAAAAAGCGAGCAAGATCGAACACATGAACGCCCAGATCCATGATCGCACCGCCACCACTTTTAGCCATCACGGTGCGCCAGGTGCGCGGACGGTTCGGGTCAATGTACCCGGCATGGAGATAAGCGGCTCGGAACTGGTACAGTTCGCCGAGGAAACCCGATTCTATCAACTCTTTGGCGCGAAGGGTCGCCGGAGCAAACCGATAATGGAATGTCATACGTTGGATGGTGGGAACGTTCCGCACCGCCTCCGCGACCTGTCGCGCTTCCGCGAGAGTGCTGGTGAGGGGTTTATCGCAGTAAATATGTTTTCCGGCTCGCAACGAAGCGATAAGTAGATCCGCGTGGGTATCATTGGGGGTACAACAGTGGATTATATCAATGTCCGGGTGCGCCAATAGTTCGGCGGGATCGTTGACGGCGAATTCAAACCCGGCTTCGCGCCGTGCCGCTTCGCCCGTTTCCGGGCGCGAGGTACAAACGCCTACAAGGCGTGTCTCGCACGGTAATGGCGAGTAGAAGAACGGAAGCGAGCGATGCGCCCAGGCATGTACTCTCCCGATGAAGCCATAACCAACGATGCCGACGCCTAACGATTTTGTGGACATTTCCCGACGATTATACCGGGTTTCCTCTGTTATTATTGCTTGCTTACCTGTTTCGTTTTACAGGGAAGAGAGGTAATGTAGCAAGGGAGAATCAAGTATGCATCACCCAAAACGAATGAAGGCATGCGTCCGTTAAATAATGTCAAAATCCGTCAACTCTTCAGACCGGACGATCCCACCTGTATCCGCGGGTGCTATTCCCTCCCCGCCGTCTACGCAACACGACGGCTCCCCCACGCGACAGGACCCCAGTGTTTCGCTGGATAAACTCCGTCGCCGTGCAATAGGAATGTTGGTGGTACTGGTTGCTCTTCCGTCGGCATCGTTGCTCCTGTCGCGTGCGTCGCTTAAAAATGCCCGTTTCGATGCCCGTTTGATAAATGTCGCTACCCGGCAACAGGGAGACGCACAGCGGATCGCCCAGAGCGCATTTCTGATTCGCTATGCCAAAACGCCTTCAGAGAGTGACATGGCAAGAGAACGACTCCGGCAAGGCAGATCGGAAATTCTGTCGATCAATGATTCGTTTCTGGCTCTCAACACCAACGATCCGTCGCAGGCGAACAAAGAACCCTTCGCGCATGCGCAGGAAGCTTTCCGGCGGTTTATTGCCGCGTGCGACGCGATGGAGTCGGAAGCCGCACGCCTCGACACGCAGAAAGGTGCTACTGCATCCAAGTCGCCCGAATTGGATCGTCGCTCGGAACAGATGTTGAAGACGAGCCGCGAATTGATGATAGCGATGAACGAAATCATTTCTTTGTATGAGGCTTCGGCGGACGAGCATCGCAATCATATCGCCTTGATCGAGGTTGCGATGGCAACGCTGACCATCCTTGTAATCGGGGTGTTCAGTCTCGGGGTGTTGCGACCAGGTTTTGTTAAGGTAGAGAGCGGTGTCAGTGTATTGACGACGCGAGAACGGGAACTGGATCGGTTGAACCGGACCCTGCGCGACATGAACAGCGTGTTGTCCGATCAGACAGAAGCACTCCGTCTCGCCCGTGATGAAGCCGTCGATACCACGCGTCTCAAATCCGAATTCCTGGCGAATATGAGCCACGAAATACGAACCCCGATGAACGGTGTTTTGGGAATGACCGGTCTCCTTCTGGACACCGATCTTTCGCCGGAACAACGTGACTATGCCCAAACGGTGCAAAACAGTGCGACATCACTCCTCGCCGTGATTAATGACATTCTGGATTTTTCTAAGATCGAGGCGGGGAAGTTAGAGTTTGAGCACATTCCATTCGATCTTCGCGAGGTGGTCGAGGACATTATCACCCTATTGTATGAGGGAGCCGAGCGTAAGGGGTTGGAGATGGGCTATGTCATCGAACAAGGCACCCCGACACTTCTGGTCGGCGATCCGGGAAGAATTCGTCAAGTCCTGATGAATCTGGTTGGAAACGCGATCAAGTTCACCGAGTCGGGAGAGATCGTGGTTCGGGTGGATGCGGGGACGATCAGTTCCAATGAAATACGCTTACGTTTTGAAATATCCGACACCGGTATAGGGATTCCTCCCGAAGCGCAAAAGCAGTTATTTAAAAGCTTCTCGCAGGCGGACGGCTCCATGACCCGCAAATATGGCGGATCTGGATTGGGATTGGCTATTTCCAAGCAGCTGGTCGAGCGCATGGGCGGGAACATCTCGTTCACCAGCAGAGTCGGTGTCGGGACAACTTTCCGCTTCGGCATTTTTCTGCCGCGTCAGAACGAGGAAATAATGGCAGCCGGAAAGTCGGATCATGCCGAGATGCCGAATCCCGCCGACAGCCTTGATGGCAAAAGAGTTCTCATTGTGGACGACAATGCTACCAATCGCCGCGTGTTACTCGGTCAGGCAAAAGCACTCGGCATGAAAGCCGAAGCCGTCGAAAATGGACGACAGGCACTGATTCAACTTGCTGAGGGAGATGTTGATAATCTATTCGATGTTGTTATTCTGGATTTACAAATGCCCGAAATGAACGGGTTCGAACTGGCACGCCGCATCCGGCGCGGTGAGGACGAGCTGCCGGAGCATGCCACACACTTACCGATGGTGTTGCTTACTTCCGCCGCACTCAAAGGCGAGGCGGAATCGGCGGAGGCATCGGGCATCGCGGCGTATCTGCACAAGCCGGTGCGACAGGATGCCTTGCGACGCGCGATCCGCGACGCGATTGCCCAGGCGACGCGCACCGCGCCGCGCGACGGCTTCCACGATACGTTGTACGACCTGGAGGGTTTCAACGCCTCCGATGCCCCGGAGA
>JACMIS010000511.1 GCA_014381035.1 Armatimonadota bacterium | reverse complement strand
TTCTCCCCCTTAACCAATGCGTGCTTGAGATAGGCGAGCGGTTGGTTCGGCGATACGGCGAGAGCGGCGTCACTTGCCAACCCCGTCACGCGATCCGTCACGCGGCGGACAGTACCCGCGACCGTATCCACGCACATCAGGCGCATCGTATTTGCCCCTGTGTCGAGATCAATGCGCCGGAGTATGACCAAGGCGATCCGGGTCTGCGGGATCCACTTGATCGCTGACACCCATTCTGCGGCATCCGTCTCCCGCAAGAGTGTTTTCGCCATTCGGGTGCGGACATCCCAATAAACGAGATTCCATTCGGGGGATCGTTGTTGCATCCCCGCTTCGGCTTCCTCGTTCGAAAGGCTGACATCGCGATAGGGGCGACTTTTATGCGTTTCTATCAAGACCGCGCCGCCATCGGAGGAGGTAGCGATTGTACCTAAGCGGGTCATATCAGCGACGGTTTCGACCGGTCCCAGCAGATACGCGCTTTCGCCGCTGACTACCGCGCGGGTGCGCGGCGTCATCACGCCATCGCTGGTGAGCGTCGGGGAGTTGTCGTCCGCGTCATTCGCATAGGCAAGCAAAGTCGCGGCAAGCGCGAGGCAGATTCCGGTAGGTAGAAGTTTCTGTATAAAGGCGTAGCGCATGGTTTTATGTCCGATTGTTAAGACGCCGGACGGGGCAAAGGGTTACGCGGGCTTGGTGAAGTTCGGGGGTTCCACCCACCGGTAGAAGCCGTTCGGCTTCTACCGGTGGGTGAAACCCCCGAAAATAAAAACAGCCGTTTGTTTTCCGGTTCGGGCGACGGCGGGATAGTGTCAGAAAACTATGACCTTAACGACATTCGCCCCGATTCCCTCCCATCGGTTTCGAAGGAGTAGCGGCAACACAGCCGAGTATGCACGCGAGATGGTAGATGTCGTCTACCGATCCGACTCGCGGCGCGTTTTCGCCACCCTGACCCGCCTGATTGGCGATTTCGATCTCGCCGAAGAGGCAGTTCAAGAAGCATTCACCGCCGCCGTGGAACAGTGGTCACATAACGGTGTGCCTGCGAATCCTTTCGCGTGGCTCGTCTCTGCCGGCCGCTTCAAAGCCATTGATACCCTGCGTCGTCGCGCCCGCTTCAATGCCGCGCTCCCCGTACTCGCCGAACGAGCCGAAACCTTTCCACATACCGCCACGGACATAGACGACGGTGGCATCGAGGACGACCGGCTTCGATTGATTTTCACCTGTTGCCATCCCTCCCTTGCGCCCGAAGCACGGGTCGCGCTGACACTGCGGGAGGTATGCGGGCTGACAACCGAGGAGATCGCTCATGCCTTCCTCACCGCTCCTACCACGCTCGCCCAGCGGATCGTGCGTGCCAAGGCAAAGATCCGCGACAACCGCATCCCCTATCAAGTGCCATCGCGGGACGATCTGCCGGAACGGTTAGACGCGGTACTTCAGGTGATCTACCTTGTGTTCAACGAAGGATACTCCGCTTCGTCCGGCGATTCGCTGACACGCGCCGACCTTTCCGGCGAAGCCATTCGGCTCGGGCGTCTGCTCGCGGCGTTGTTACCAGAACCGGAGGTGAACGGACTTCTCGCGCTGATGTTGCTGACCGAGTCGCGCCGCCTCGCCCGTACTGCGCCGGACGGAAATCTGATCCTCCTGGAAGATCAGAACCGTTCGCTGTGGAACCCGGCGCAGATCACGGAAGGAAAGACACTGGTTGAAAGCGCATTACGCTCACGCCGGTTCGGTCCGTATACCCTTCAAGCCGCGATTGCCGCAGTACATGCGGACGCGCCCGATCCCGAGGCGACAGACTGGAACCAGATCGTCGGGTTATACACGGTATTACTCCGCGTCAACGCGTCACCCGTCGTCGAATTGAACCGTGCCGTCGCGGTGGCGATGCGCGACGGTGCGGCGGCAGGTCTCACTCTCGTCGATGCCATTCTGGAACGCGGCGACCTGACGGATTATTATCTGGCGCATTCCGCACGGGCAGAACTTTGTCGGCGGTTAGAAAGGTGGTCGGATGCCCGCGTCTCCTATCAGCGTGCGCTGGAACTGGCAAATCAGGAGACGGAGCACCGGTTTCTTGCGCGACGGTTGTATGAAATCCCGGACTGACATTACGCAATTAATTTTTTGAATGGTCCGAAAACAATGTCGAATACCGGTTCGATCAGACGACTATTTAGTGCAAACCCTCGGGCGAGCAATATAGGAGAATGAACATGCGAAAAGTAGTCGTATCTCTGTTTCTAACGCTGGACGGCGTGATGGAAAGCCCGGATAAGTGGTTGTTTCCCTTCTGGGATGACGAATCGGGGAAATACAAGTGCGACGAACTGTTCAGGGGAGTGGCAAGCCTCTTTTTCACGACGGAAGCCAGACGGAGACTCTGAACCTTGTCGGGACGAAAACATTCCAGACAGGCGTCGTTGTCCTGACATACAACCCACAGAAAAGCAATAATAGGTTTCTTGCCTCGAATTCCAAGACTTAACCATGAAGACAATCAAAACTTTTCACGCGGTATTGGCAAACTCGCTCACGGCATCACTGACGAACACGTTCGTCTGGTTCGCAGTGACGTTCTGGGTTTACCTGCAAACGAAATCGGTGCTCGCCATGTCGTTCATGGCGGGTATCTATCTCGCGACCGTCGCCGTTTCCGGCTTCTTTTTAGGGTCGCTCGTGGATCGGTACCCCAAGAAATATTCGATGCTGGGCTCCAGTGTCGGTTCGCTCGTCCTATATGGTCTCGCGTGCCTGATCTATGTATTGACACCCGCTCGGGACTTTACCTCGCCGTCCAGCGTCGCGCTCTGGGCGTTTATCGCCCTCGCGCTCTTCGGTGCCATCGCCGGGAACCTGCGTTCCATCGCGCTTTCGACACTGGTGACGGTCCTTGTCCCCGAGGACGAAAGGGACAAGGCGAATGGTCTGGTGGGAAGCGCGAATGGCATCGCGTTTTTGCTTTCCTCGGTGCTGAGTGGTCTCGTGATCGGCTATCTCGGCATGTTCTGGATGCTGGTTCTCGCGCTTGTGCTGACTGCTTTCGTGATCGTTCATTTGGTCACGATTGCGCTCCCCGAGAAGGAAGCGGCACAGACGGAAGAACAGACCAACCAGATTGACATCCGGGGCACGATTCGGGCGATCAACCTGGTGCCGGGGCTGTTCGGTCTCATTTTCTTCAGCACATTCAATAACTTCCTCGGCGGTGTCTTTATGGCACTGATGGACGCCTACGGGTTGCTTCTGGTTTCGGTCCAGCAGTGGGGAATCCTGTGGGGCTTCCTCAGTTTGGGGTTCATCGTCGGCGGGTTGGTCGTCGCCAAAAAGGGACTGGGCGACAAGCCGCTACGCACGATGTTTCTGCTGAACATCGTTATGTGGGTGATCTGTATCTTTTTCACCGTGCAGTCGTCCATCCTCCTGTTCACCGCGGGGATGTTCCTGTACCTGTGCCTCATTCCCGCTGTCGAGGCGGCGGAGCAGACTATTCTTCAGAAAACAATCCCGCCAGAGCGTCAGGGACGGGTGTTCGGTTTCGCACAGAGTCTGGAGCAAGCCGCCTCGCCGCTCACCGCTTTTCTGATCGGTCCCATCGCGCAGTACGTTTTTATCCCGTTCATGACCGACGGCACCGGAGCAGATCTGATCGGGTCCTGGTATGGGACCGGTCAGGCACGCGGGATCGCGCTTCTGTTCAGCGTCACCGGGATCATTGGGTTGATTATGACGATGCTCGCGATGCGGTCGTTTTCGTATCGCAAATTGTCGGAAAGTTACCAGGAGTTCCAATCCGAAACATCTGTATAGAACCGTTACATTTTTTTGTCCTGCGCGGACGGCGCCAACGCATCGTTGGATCGGTTTCACCTGCGGTGCTCGTTTCTGCTTGGTGCTTCTGGTTCGGACCTTTCCCGCGAATCCCCCGTTCTCCCTTTCACACTCCGTGTGAAAGGGAGAACG
>JACMIS010000510.1 GCA_014381035.1 Armatimonadota bacterium | reverse complement strand
GGTACTGGGCGTTGTTGATGTCCTGATATTCGTCTACCAAAACGTAGCGGAATTTGTTCTGGTAGTATTCACGCGTATCCTCGCGCTGTTCGAGCAGGCGCACGGAAAGCATGATCAGATCGTCGAAGTCTACGGCACGGTTTTGCTTAAGTTTTTCCTGATACAGCGTGTACAGTTTACTGACCACTCCCTCGAAAACGCCATGAAAGTGATGCCCGAAGTTCTCGGGTTCGATCAGTTTTTCCTTCGCCTTCGAGATGAGCGACAATACTGCACGCGGCGCATACTGGCGGTCGTCCAGATTCAATTGCGACAAACATTCCTTCATCAGCGTGATCTGGTCGCCGTCATCGTAGACAGTGAACTCGCGCTCCAGTCCAATGTCCTTGCCGCGCTCGCGCAACATTCGGGCGCACGTGGCGTGGAACGTCCCTACCCACATTTCTTTCGTCGCCTCCAAGCCGAGAAGGCGTTGCAAGCGTTCCTTCATCTCGGTGGCGGCTTTGTTCGTGAACGTCACGGCGAGGATATTGCGCGGGCGAATGCCGTGCCGCCCGACAAGGTACGCGATGCGATGGGTCAGCACGCGCGTCTTGCCAGAACCGGCTCCGGCGAAGATCAGCAGGGGACCATCTTTGTGTAAAACGGCTTCCTGCTGCGACGGGTTCAGCCGGACCAAGAGAGGATCCTCGGGGTCGAAATCGGCTGAGGGCGGCGCAATACCAGGCGTCGGGTCAGAATCGCTATTTCGGGGCGGGGCGAGGGTGTTGTCGTATTCGGCAAAGGGGTCGTCGGCGTCGGTCGGCGTCGGAAGAATCATGCTGTCATTGTACCGCGCCGCAAAAAATACGTCGGGTCTGTTTGAACGAAAGGGCGAGATCATCCCACCGAGGACATGGTTTGAGACACGGGGTAGAGACCGATTTATTTCAAGGAGGGGGCGTTTCTGTTGTTAACCGGTGCCGAATCCACTCTGCGCAAAGTTTCGCTACGGAAACACGGTGGTGGGCGGCTTGTTGTCTTAGCAGTTCTACCTCACTGCGCGTAAGGGTAACGGATATTTGCTTTTCCGGCTCCTGATAGGGCAACACGTCCTGGCGCATTGCTTCGACACCGCAAAGCACATTGGTGTCCGTTCCGTTGCCCTCACCCTGGAAGTGAATACGGACACCATTCCCGAGCGACAACGAATACACGCCGTCGGGACGGTGACCACCAGTAAATTCAATCTTTTCCTGACGGAGTCCTTGTTCGACACTCTCGCGGGAAACACTGCCCAGGAGAATCCATGGATCAATCCGCAACGCGTGGTCGCCTTGCGGTACATCCTCGTCAAGCGGTTCCCAGAGGAAGCCGTAGAAAAGGTGGCTATCAGACGTAATGAAAAACTCAACGCTCCCGTAGCGAAGAAGGACAGGAATAGGTACGCGGCGAGAAGAACACACGACGGATCTTGTTTTCCCCAATTTCGCCACGAACTCGGCGCGTGTCAGACCGAACGGCAGGTTTACGAACGAGCCGGTTCGCATAAGATCCAAGAGGGAAATCCTGACTAACGGCGACACATAGGATTGTATCATGTTGCCAGCGTCAGTCAGGACGGGACAATGCCTTGACGGGACAATGCCTTAATGAACGTGCTCATCTTCTTCCGGCTCCGGCAGGTTGTCGCGGTTGTGCATCCCGAACTCCTCGGGACCGACGCGCAGGGTTTGCTCGAACCGATGCCACTTCGCATGACCGTCCGCGAATAAATAGTTCGCGCCGCCTGTATGACGGGCTTTGGCGATGTGATCCTGCTCCCACTCTCCATGCTCTTCTGGTTCCTGCGGAACCGGAGAGGCGTGTTCCTCTTCCCAGGCATGATAATCGAAGGCGTTGATGTTCTTTTCGCGCTCGGCGACAAGCACCTGTTCCGAGGGGATCTTGAACTTCGCTTCCTCGGTAGCGTGGGAGAACAAGCCGTTGATGATATACGCCGTGTACTCTTTGCCATTACTCGCGAGAAGGGGACTATCGACGGGTAACCCGGTCTCATCATTCTTATCAAGAGACGGGCATCGGAAAACGTCACGGCTTTTCAGATAGGGTTGCAACGGTTCGAACCAGGTATACGGACTGGTTGCATCATGATCGGCTGCCATGTACGTATCGTCGTGATCTTGAAGGTATTGCATAATCGCCAGACCCATCTGTTTTTCATTCGATAAACAGGACGTTTGTCGCGCCTTTTCGCGAGACTGTGCGAATACGGGAAAAAGTATCGCGGCGAGGATGGCGATTATCGCGATGACGACGAGCAGTTCGATCAGTGTGAATGCACGTTTAGCAGGGGTACTTCCGGTCTGGCGAATCATTGTTTTCTGCCTATCTCTTTCTGTGGCGAAGCGTTTGCAATATAAGGGACGCAAGAAGTATGCCAGAAGTTCCCATATCACAACGGCGTGAGATGGTGTTCCCGAAATATCTGAAGCAACGAGGGACGGAAGCCCGCCCCTCTATCGTGTTAACCGCGAAGCGTTTCTCCCGGCTCCATCGTTGCCACCTGTACCGTCGCTTCCACATGCGACAGGGCTTCGATAAACTTTTCCGGTGTCCCGGTCAGCATCGGGAAGGTTCCGTAGTGGATCGGGATCACATGCTCCACCGAGGATAGGAGTGCGGACGCGGCGGCGGCTTCGCGGGGTCCCATGGTGAAATGATCGCCGATGGGGAGAAGGGCGAGGCGCGGGGTGTAGATCTCCGATAGCAGGCGCATGTCTCCGAAAATCGCCGTGTCGCCTGCGTGGTAGATCGTGAATGTTTCGTCGCCATCCGGGATGTGCAAAATGAAGCCCATCGGCTCTCCGCCATACAGCACCGTTCCGCTATCATTGATGCTGGACGTGTGGTCTGCGTGCGTCATCGTTACCGCGAAGCCCAGATCGTCGAACGGGACGGTGCCCCCCTTGTTGACCGCGATCAGTTTGTCGCCCGCGATTCCTTTAGAGCCGAGGTAGGCGCACACCTCGGGCGTCGCCAGAATATAGCAACCGGTCGCTTTCGCAATCGGAAGGCAGTCCGCAAAATGATCGTCGTGCGTATGCGTCAGCAGGATCAGATCCAGATCGCCAATCTCGTCGTTCTTGAGCGGGCACCGCGGGTTGTTTTCTACAAACGGGTCTATCAGGACCCGTGCGCCTTTTTCGGTTTCGAAGAGGAGCGTCGAATGTCCCAGGTATGTCAGGGTGAAGCCCGTTGGCAAATAAGGGGTTGTCATATGGTGTTCCTTAATCGGTGGTCAGAATGCGCTTCGTGACGCGAACGCGCTCCTCGTAGGTGTGACGCGATAAAGCGGGTGTCGCACCGGCAAGCGTGATCTCGTTCTCCAGCGTGATCCAGGATCGGCACCCGTAGTAATCCGGTTCCATCGGAACGGTGACGGATTCGGGTAGATTGAATGTGCGTAGAAACAGGCAGTACAGCGGTTTCTGCGGCTCATTTTCGGTACGGAACGTGAGAAACGCATCGCCGTAGATGTGTTGTGAGCCGAATGTAAAAAGTTTCGGGAAACGCGACGGTTCGACGAGAAGAATATCGGTGATTCGCGCCCAAGCTTCGATACGGATGTTCTCGCCCTTCGGTCGCCGCTTTTCCTCATCCTCGCGCCAAGCACCGTAGCACGGTTGCAGTGTCCCGGCTTGCTCGACCTGATGTTCGAACGTCGGAAACAACAGCACATCGCGTGACTCGACGACGAATTCGCCTTCGGCTTCGCGGATCCCGCCTTTTCGCAGGAGGATTACCTGCCGCCCTTCGCGCAACGCACGCGCGGCTACTGCCCACTCTTTCAGCGCGGTGGTCAAGGTGCGCGGTAGTTCATTGTCGGCGGTCACGGCTCGTTCCATTATCCCCGTTGTACCCGAAATTCCGCTTGCAACCCAAGAAAACAGCGCGTCGGAAAATAAAAATCAGGAGGCTTGACCGAACGGGAAGCGTCGTTTATAATAACTCGAAATGCAAACGAATTTTAGAGCAAGCGCACGGCAGGAGGAGGCGATAGCTTCGTCCGCGCTTGCACGCGTAACTACCGTCGCAGCAGATGCAGTAGCAGCAGCTACGGCATAACGCACCCGCACGGAAAGTTCACCAGCCTAATATACAACGACCTTCCGTGTGAATAACGCGGAGGGTCGTTTTGCATTGTGAGAGGATAACTCGTGACCGAATTACGAAACGCTGTTTTACATATTTTAGAGGGCGACGCGCGCACACCCGCCGCCTTGATCGCGGCGCAGACGGGGGCGAGCGAAACCGAGGTCGTTGCCGTTATCGCGGATGCCGAAAAGGCGGGTCTGATCCGCTCCTACCGAACCCGCGTGGATTGGGAGCGTGCCGGAGAGCCACGGGTCTTCGCGTTTATTGATGTAGCGGCGCAACCGGAGCGCGGCGCCGGTTACGACCGCATTGCGGAGCGTATCTATCGCTTCCCCGAAGTGCATTCCGTGTACCTGGTGTCGGGAACGCAGGATCTGCGCGTCGTGGTCGAAGGCTTGACGATTCAGGAGGTGGCGAACTTCGTCGCGGAACGCTTGGCAACTATCGAAGGAGTGAAAGGTACCCAGACGAACTTTCTACTGAAAAAGTATAAGGAAGATGGCGTACTGTTCACGGGCGGCGAAATGGAAGACCGCCGACTGGCCGTGACACCATAACGGATGTTTCGGACCGCGAGCGGTACCGCTCGCGGTCCGAAACGCCGAACCTACGAAAGCAAAAACAACGATGAAACCCTTAAGTGAAAAAATTATGTCGGTCCCGGCGTCCGGGATACGCCGCTTCTTTGATCTGGTCGCCGAGATGGACGATGTTATCTCGCTCGGCGTCGGCGAACCGGATTTTGTGACGCCGTGGCGAATACGTGAGGCGGCGATCTGGTCGCTGGAAAAGGGCATGACGACCTACACCAGCAATTACGGTCTGCTCGAATTGCGCATCGAGATCGTCAAAAAGATGAACGAGCGGTACGGCGTCGAGTGGGACCCGCGCCGGGAAGTGTTGGTGACGGTCGGCGTTTCCGAAGCATTAGACACGGCGTTCCGCGCTATTTTGAACCCCGGCGACGAAGTGTTGATTCCGGAACCGTGCTACGTTTCCTACGCCCCGTGTGTCGCCTTCGCGGGCGGTGTTCCGATTCCCGTGCCGACACGGGCGGAATCCGGTTTCAAGACACATGCGGGCGATGTTGCCGAACTGATTACGCCGCGCACCAAGGCGATCCTGCTGTCCTACCCGACAAACCCGACCGGTGCCACGATGGATGCCGCCGGGTTGCAAGCCATCGTGGATATTTGCGTCGCTAATGATCTGTACATTCTGTCGGACGAAATCTACGACCGTCTTTCCTACGACGCGCCGCATGTCTGCGTCGCCTCGCTCCCCGGCGCGTATGACCGCACGATCTTGCTGAACGGTTTCTCGAAAGCCTATGCGATGACCGGATGGCGCATCGGATACGCCTGTGCCCCTGCCGCGATCATCGAAGTGATGATGAAGATCCACCAGTACACGATGCTCTGTGCTCCGATCACCGCACAGGTCGCCGCGCTGGAAGCCCTGCGTCGGGGTGACCGCGATGCCGACGAAATGTGCGCGGATTACGACCGTCGCCGCCGCATGTTCGTGAAAGGCTTGAACGACATCGGGATGGACTGCCCGCTCCCCGGCGGCGCGTTCTACGCGTTCCCGTCGGTGAAGCGGTTCGGCTTATCCGCCGAGGAGTTCGCGGAACGCTTACTGAAAGAGGAGCGCGTGCTGGTGGTCCCCGGAGATGTGTTCGGGGAAGGCGGGATCGGTCATATCCGCTGTTGCTACGCGACCGCGTCCGAAAAGTTGCAGGAAGCTTTGCGGCGCATGGAGCGGTTCACGAAAAGTTTGTAGTGTTAGGGGAGATTTTTCAGTCCCCCCTTGACAAACCGCATGGCTGCGGTTATAGTTTGGATAACCGGTTACTCAAAGCCGGTTACTTTTAGCAAATTTGGATAACCGATTATCCAAACAGGGCATTTATGAAGTCGATTCGCAGTGTGGCGGAAAAAGCAGGTGTATCCTCCTGCACCGTATCCAAAGTCCTGAACGGCGTTTCGTCGCGAATTTCGCCGACGACCCGCGACCGGGTACTGCTCGCCGCCCGCGAACTGGGGTACCAGCCGAATCGATTCGCGAAAGGGCTGGGCAAGCGGCGCACACAAACCATCGGTCTTCTGATCAGCGGCTTACAAAACCCGTTCTTCGTATCGCTTGTCGAGGAAGCAGAACGACAATTTCTGTCGGCGGGTTATCAGGTCATTCTGGACGCCGCGCCGCCGCTGGGCGAACAGTACGGGCACCCGGCGAAACTGCGTAGCCTGCCGCTCGACGGTGCGCTGATGCAGGGCACGGAAATGCGCCACGTTTCCGAATATCTCGGGAGTATGGCGTTCGATCTGCCTACCGTGTATCTCGGTGCGCTCCG
>JACMIS010000509.1 GCA_014381035.1 Armatimonadota bacterium | reverse complement strand
TTGCCCACGACGCGGATGTCGTAGACGGCGCGGATGGACTCGACGGCGCCGCAAAGGGTTTTCGATACCACCGGACGCCCCGAAAGCGAAATAACCACGTAGGGCGCGGGCGTCTTCTGCACCGCCATCGTGTGGTAAACGCCGTTCGCGCCGTCGGCGACGGCCGGGTTCGCTAACAGCGTTTCTTTTATCCATCGCTCAATCTGCCCGAGTGCGCTCATCTCACTCGCCCCCCAAGACTCTGGCTGTCGCCGAGTCGAACCCCGGCTTGACCGCTTCCGCCGCCGGTGCCATGAACGGTCGTTCCGGCTCCAAAATCGCGCCGTATTCCGCCCCGACGTTCACGGTGCCCGACAGTCCGCCTGGGGTGTCCATGCTCCCCTGGATGCTGCTTGCGAGGTTGCCGGTGTCGGTCGCGGGCGCCTCACCCGGCGCGGATGCCTGGTGCGAGATGCGCCGCCCCGCCTTCAGAAACCGTCCTTTGCTATTCCTGCTACCTTTTTTTGCGATGCGCGTATAGACGCGCCCGCTTTTGGTGCCAGTCTGGATCGCCGCTTTCGCGTGTGCTTCGATCTCGAACGTCGTCGCGCGCACGACCGCCGAGAGTCGCGGCATGAGACTTGCCGCGTAAGCCGTCGCGTTGTCGGTCAGCGTGAAGGAGACGTCCATATCGCTACTGCGCCTTCACCAGTAGGTAAGGGAATTTCGTCACCCCGGCGCGTTTCATCTCGCCCGACAGCAGGTTGTAGAACGAGTCCCACTGGGGCGGGTAGATCGTCTGGCAACCCTCGCTGGACGTGCTACGCAAACTCCCCCGGTGGATGTTGATCGCGATCCCCCACGTCGTTCCGGACTCCCCGTCGCGCGACACCGGCAGTTTCTCCTGCGCGTTCGCGGGACGGAACGCCGGGTAGCCGCCCCCGGGCCGGCTGATGCCGTGGTTCCCTTTGCGGTACCAATGCACGCCCGGCATGAGCGACGCCACCCCCTGCTTCGACGCGGTGCGCGGTCGGTAGACGGACGGGTCGGTGTTCGCGTTGAACGCGGCGTAGGCGTTCGCTGACACGACGAAAACAGCGTCGTCGTAGATGCCCCGGTCGTTGACGCCGCCCTTCCCCATCGTGTCGAGGTAATAGCCGCGGACGGCCACGACGGCCACTTTGACCACAGCGAGGTCTATGCCCGCGCCCTCCAGCAGTTCCGTTGTTTCCGCCTCGGATTGTTTCGGTTTCGATCCCGGTACTATCATGGTTAAATCTTCCTTTGGACCGTGACGGGTTGCTTGCGCCCGATCGGGTAGGTCAGTCCCGCCACCTGGAACGTTATTTCGTAGGTTCCCGCGGCCGGCACGGGCACCGAAGGCGAGAACAGGAACAGCGCCGAACGCCGCCCCGTGGAGAAATCGGGAGGAGTCAGCACGGCGACCGCGTCGTCGATCACCGAGGTTTCCTCGCCTTTCACGCACATGTTGAAGACCACGACTTCGTTCCCGACGAACAGGCGCGGGTTGCCGGAATCGTCCACCAGAGGCATGACTAACGCGCCGGATGTGTCCCCGGCGGTCAAGCGCATGGGCGTCAGCGTCGTGGACTGGGGATATTCCGACATC
>JACMIS010000508.1 GCA_014381035.1 Armatimonadota bacterium | reverse complement strand
TGTGTGAAAAAAACTCCCATATGGAAATAGGGAAGTGTCGTATAGTAAGATTATTCCGCGGGATGTGCCATCCCGAACTCGAAACAAATCATGCCTACCCGACCCGCCGACCGGCTTCCTGTCGAACATGCCACGATGTCGTTCCGTGCCTGGCATTCGACGCCGAACGTCATGCCCCGCGCACATACGCACACCGATCTCGAATTCAACCTGCCTATCGGCGGCGACCTCGAGTACTTCTTCGCCGGACGGTTTCTCCATGTTCCCGAAGGGCATCTCGCCGTTTTTTGGGCGGGTGTCCCGCATCGACTGATCGCGCGCGACGCGGGCATCGAGTATCTTTGTATGACGCTCCCTCTCGGCTGGTTTCTTTCGTGGCGGATTGGCGGCGATTTTGTAGGACGACTTCTTTCCGGCGCGTTGATCAGCCGCCCTGCATCCGTGGTGGAGCGCGAGATGTTCGCACGGTGGGCAAGCGATTTTGATCCTGGGTCCGGCAATCCGGTGCCGGAGCGAATCCCGATGATAGAAGTCGAGGCGTGTCTTCGACGACTCGCTCTCGAATCACCGGGCAAAGTGACTGTGAACGCGCCGGGCGGTGCGATATTCGGCACTCAGGCGGAGCGGCTCGCTGCGCATGTTTCCGAGCGATACCGGGAGCCGGATTTATCGGCGCACGGCATCGCGAAGGTGCTCGGATTACACGAGAAGTACACGTTAACTTTGTTCCGCGAGGCGTGCGGGATGACGCTCTGGGATTACGTTACGCGGCTACGTGTCTCGCACGCGCAACGTCTGCTCATAACGACGGACTGGGCGGTGGAACGAATAGCACTGGAATCCGGGTTCGCGTCGCCGGGGCGGTTTTTCGCGGCGTTCAAAGCACAAACAGGAGGAATCACGCCACGCCGCTACCGGGTGCAAAGTCGATAGCTAACTCTGCCTTTCTTTTTTGTCCTACGCGGACGGCGCCAACCTTACGTTGGATCGTTGTTACCTGCGGTGCCGCGAATTGCCGCTCCTGGTTTCACACGGAGTGTGAAAGCCCGAAGCGCCGAATTCGCGGGAAAACAGCAAGGGCTAACACGGCTAGCACGCAGCCTATCGTAGAAATAGCACCGCAGGTGAAACCGATCCAACGAAGCGTTGGCCCCGTCCGGGGAGGACAAAAAAATGAGCTAGCTACCGACTTTGCACCCGGTAGCGGCGCGGCGTGACTCCTCCCGTTTGTGCTTTGAACGCCGCGAAAAACCGTCCCGGCGACGCGAACCCGGATTCCAGTGCTATTCGTTCCACGGCCCAGTCCGTCGTTATGAGCAGACGTTGCGCATGCGAGACACGTAGCCGCGTAACGTAATCCCAGAGCGTCATCCCGCACGCCTCGCGGAACAAAGTTAGGGCGTACTTCTCGTGCAATCCAAGCACCTTCGCGATACCGCGCGCCGATAAATCCGGCTCGCGGTATCGCTCGGAAACGTGCGCGGCGAGCCGCTCCGCCTGAGTTCCGAATACCGCGCCGCCCGGCGCGTCTGCCGTCACTTTGCCCGGTGATTCGAGAGCGAGTCGTCGGAGACACGCCTCGACTTCCATCATCGGGATTCGCTCCGGCATCGGATTGCCGGACTTGGGATCGAAGTCGCTTGCCCACCGTGCGAACATTTCGTGCTCTACTACGGAGGCAGGGCGGCTGATTAGCGCACCGGAAAGAAGTCGTCCCACAAAATCGCCGCCGATCCGCCACGAAAGAAACCAGCCGAGCGGGAGTGTCATACAAAGGTACTCGATGTGGGCGTCCCGCGCGATCAGCCGGTGCGGGATGCCCGCCCAGAACACCGCGAAATGTCCGTCGGGGACGCTCAGAAACCGCCCCGCGAAAAAGTATTCGAGGTTTCCGCCGATAGGCAGGTTGAATTCGAGATCGGTGTGCGTGTGCGCACGGGGCATGATGTTCGGCGTCGAATGCCAGGCACGGAACGACATCGTGGCATGTTCGACCGGAAGCCGGTCGGCGGGTCGGGTAGGCATAATTTGTTTCGAGTTCGGGGATGGAACATCCCCGTGGTATGACCTTACTATACGATACTTTCATCTCCCTACAGGAAAGTTTTTTTCGCGCACGTGGCTTTATAATTAAACTGCAGGGGAACGGTGCCCAACACCCCATCCCTAAACACTGGAGGAACTCCCAACGATGGAACCGCGACAACCGTCCGCACTCGACGATTTTATGTTTGACTTAAACGGCTTTCTGATTTTGCGAAACGCATTGGAGCCGGAACTGCTAGACGCACTGAATACTGCGTTCGATAACCTGCCGGATGTCGCGCCGATGGAATGGATCGGCAACGCCCAGCGGCGCGACTATACCCCGGAAACTGGCTACGAATTGCACAACGCCGTGGAAGCGGGCGAGCCGTTCGAGCGTTTGATAGATCACCCGTCGTGGATCAACCATGTGCGGCATTACTGCGGCGAAGAAAAGTCTTACGTGCAGGGCTTGTTCATCGATGAGAGCATCGCATCCATCCGCAAGTCGGGCGGGCACCACCCGGTGCATTCCGGTGGGTATCAGGGCGCGATGCGGGGGGCATATGGCTACAAAGATGGTCTCTTCCGTTGCGGACAGGTGAATATCATCTGTGCGCTGACCGATATTCACGAGGGCGACGGCCCGACCATGGTAGTCCCCGGCTCGCACAAGTCGAACTTTCCCCACCCTGGCAAGGGCGACTATCAGAAGGGCGACCGGATGGACAATCTGGAGGGGGCGATTCCGGCTCTCATGAACAAGGGCGACGCGCTTCTGTTTGTGGACGGCGTCATGCACGGCGGCTCGTCGCGCACCAAAACCGAAGGGGAGCGTCGTATCACGATCTACCGTTACGGACCGGTCTGGGGCGCATCGCGCTTCGGCTACGGGTACTCGGACGAACTGCTCGCCCGCCTCACCCCCGAACGCCGCGCGATTTTGCAGCCGGTCGCGCCATCGCGCCCGCCGCACATGGCGATCAAGTAGATTAGCGGTTTGTCCCGCCCCGATCGC
>JACMIS010000507.1 GCA_014381035.1 Armatimonadota bacterium | reverse complement strand
CCCAATTTCTGAAATCCGATAGCATCCCGAACACCCGGCGACCATCGGACTATGTGTTGGCTTGCCATTCGTACAATCGGGTTCCGCTGATATGGTCATGCCAGGTCAATTTGTCCTTGTCCCAGATCATCCAGGCGAGACCGAGAAAGAACGGCAGGGCGGAAAGGATCTGCATCAACGAACGAATCAACGCTTGATGAATCGTGACGATATGCCCATCCGGTTGCAGACAGATGACGCCGCAGAGTCGGTGTCCCGGTGTCTGTCCGTGAAGTGCGACCGGCAGGAACAGGTACAAAGGTACACTGAGCAGAATAATAAATCGTAACAGGTAATACGCGACCGGTTGTGTTTGCGCCGAGCGCAGAAAATCGAGCGACCCGCCGGTAAATAACCACAGGAGTAGCACGGTGACCACGATCCCAACGGCGAGAAGCCCCATGTCCACGAGTGCGGCGAAGAAGCGGCTGTCGAAGTTCGCTATCGGAACCCGCGTAGTGTCGAGCACGGGCAACTTTTCATAGTCGTCGTCGTAGGACTGACGAAGGGCGTTCGCGGGGGCGCACCCGTCGCAATAATCAATCCCGTTCACCGCCACCGCACACGTCGCACAGAGACGATTCCCGCACAGGGCGCAGGAGGTCGTCGCCTCACGATTGGCGTGGACATAACAGGGAATCTTCCCCTTCATCGCGGCGGGATGAAGAGGTCGTTTACAACGAGAGCAGGTTTCGCCTCGGTTATCGTTTTGCGTTCCACACTGCGGGCAAACCACTTTGAAGGCTCCTTTAAACTATCGCCGGTACGGCTACAACCGGCAACGGTTACTTGCTTATTTCACCGCGGACGGCTTGGACTCCTTTATTGGATCGTGGGTTCTTGCGTCCCCTTCACCGACCATCTTTCAGAAACGACGTACAGCGTCGGCAGTATCAACAACGTCAATACTGTACTCGATAGGATACCGCCGATAACCACGGTTGCAAGGGGTCGTTGCACTTCCGCGCCCGCTTCTGTGCTGATTGCCATCGGCACGAACCCGAGTGAGGCAACCAGCGCGGTCATTAATACCGGGCGCAATCGCTCTACGGAGCCAGTTTGGACTGCGTCCAAAAGAGCAGTCCCGTCGGCACGTTTCCGATTGATTGCGGAAAGCATGACCACGCCGTTCAGCACCGCTACACCGCAGAGTGCAATGAATCCGACACCCGCCGATACGGAGAACGGTAAGCCGCGTGCCCATAAGGCGAGAATGCCACCGGTGACGGCAAGCGGGACACCACTAAAGATCATACCGGCTTGTCTCGCCGAACCGAATGTTAGAAACAATAACAGAAAAATAAGCGATAGCGCAAGCGGGACGACGATGTATAGCCGCGCTTGCGCCCGTTGCAGATTCTCGAACTGCCCGCCCCACTCGATCCGATAGCCGGGCGGGAGCATCACCCTCGTGGAGATGATGTTCTGTGCGTCGGCAACGAAACTACCCAGATCCCGCCCGCGTACATTTCCCTGAACGACGACGCGGCGGCTTCCCCCTTCGCGGCTGACCTGTGCCGGGGACGATTTCACCGCGATTTTTGCGAGCGTGGCGAGCGGTACAGTCCCCCCGTCCGGCGTAGAGATAGGTAGCTCGCGTATCGCGGGAATGTCGTTTCGAAACGACTCCGGCAACTTGACCACAATCGCGAAGCGACGGTTGTCCGCAATCACCTGTCCGACAGTTCGCCCTCCGATCAGTGCTTCAATAACGGTTTGTATATCGGCGACACGCACTCCATACCGGGCGGCAACCGCACGATTCACCGTGATTTCCAGTGTCGACAACCCAGTTGTTTGTTCGGTTGAAATATCTTCCGCGCCGGACACCGTTTCCAACGCCGTCTGAACTTCGGTACCGAGGCGTGCCAATGTACCCAGATCGTCACCGAAGATTTTCACGGCAACGTCGGCTTTCACCCCGGAAATCAGTTCGTCGGTGCGGAGTTTTATCGGTTGGCTGAACGCATATCCCTGCCCCGGCACTGCGCGCAGGAGTCGGGTCTGCATCTCCTCTACCAGTTTCGCCTTCGTCATTCCGCGCCGCCATCGGGATCGTCCCTTCAGGGTGACCACCATGTCGCCAAATGAAGGCGGCATAGGGTCAGTCGCGAGTTCCGCGCTACCGATTCGCGTATATGCATCTTTGACTTCCGGAAACGAGGTGACAACGCGTTCGGCGGCGGCGACCATTTTTACGGAATAGTCTATCGAGACTCCTGCCGGGCGGATCGGCTGAATCGCAATCGCTCCTTCATCCAACTCGGGAACAAACTCCGAACCCAGCCGGGAAAACAGGAAAGCGCAAACGGCGAATAGCACCACACTCGCGCCGATAATAACCGCCGGGTAGCGAAGGGATAAAGCCAACGCCGGGCGGTAAACGCGTTCAGCACCGGCAAGAAAAAAGTTCGGCTTTTCCCGCGTGTCGCCGGAAAGCAGGAGGCTACATAGCGCGGGCACCACGGTCAACGACAGGATGAGGGCACTCGTCAACGCCAGAACCACCGTGAATGCCATCGGTTGGAACATCTTGCCTTCGATGCCGGTCAGTGTCAGAATCGGCAGATAGGTGACGAGGATAATCATCTCGCCAAACTGGGTCGCCTGCCGGACTTCACGACAGGCAGTCGCAATCGTTTCCCGCCGTTCCGCTTCGGTCAGTTTGCTCCCTTTATGTTCGCGGGCTTCCGCGAGACGCCGCACACAGTTCTCGACCATGATTACCGCGCCGTCTACGATCAAGCCGAAATCAATCGCGCCCAAAGATAACAGATTTGCCGAGATTCCGAACCGCTCCATGCCGATGACCGCGGATAGCATGGCAAGTGGAATAACGGACGCCGCAATGATCGCCCCGCGCAGATTCCCGAGCAAGAGCAACAGGACGATGATTACCAGAACGCCCCCCTCCACAAGGTTTTTCTGGACCGTATGGATGGTTTTGTCCACCAACTCGGTGCGGTTATAAACCGGTGTCAATCGAACATCCGGGGGAAGTGTTTTTTGTATCGCCTTAACCCGTCGATCCACGGCTTCGGCGACCGTGCGTGTGTTCGCACCTTTCAGCATCATGACGATACCGAGAACCGTCTCCTTGCCGTTATGTGTCGCCGCACCCCGCCGGAGAGTGTTGCCCGCCTCGGTGACGGTCGCCACATCGCGCAGAAGAATCGGCGTTCCACGTTCGGCAGTAATCACGGTGTCGAGCAGATCGTCGCGGTCGGTCACCACACCGACGCCGCGCACCAGTAACTGCTCGGCACCCTTGACAATATATCCGCCGCCCGCGTTCGCGTTGCCTTCCTCTACCGCCTCCATGACATCCCGAACGGAGATTCCCCGCGAAAGCAGCCGTTTGGGGTCGACTTCGATCTGGAACTGATTTTCATACCCGCCCTGACTGTTGATTTCCGCGACTCCCGGCACTGTGCGCAATGCCGGTTTGACCACGAAATCCTGTAATGTTCGCAGTTCGGTCGTGTCTCGTTTGTCGGAGTCCAGAGTGTACTGGTAGATTTCGCCCAGTCCCGTGGAAACTGGCGCGAGTTCCGGGGTGGAAACGGTCGGGGGAAGTTCGCCGCGCACCGCGCCGAGTCGTTCGCTGATCAGTTGGCGGGCGAAGTATATATTTGCCGTGTCCTTGAAGACGACGGTGACTTGCGACAAGCCATATTGCGACAGCGAGCGCACTTCGACGACGTCTGGCAATCCACCCAGGGCGACCTCCACGGGAAATGTGACGCGCTTTTCCACCTCGACGGGAGCAAGACCGGGCGATTCGGTGTTTATTTGCACCTGGTTATTGGTGACATCGGGCAGAGCGTCAATCGGCAACCGAAAAAATGCGATCATTCCCCAGACGATAAGCGCGACGGCTCCGACGAGCACCAGGAACCGTTGCGTCAGAGAAAACTCCATTATACGAGCAATCATTTTTGGCTCCTTAATGTCCGTGTCCGTCTTCGCCCGATAGCTCGCTTTTGTGGCTTTCCGAGAGCAGGGAAAACGCCCCCTCGGTGACAACGGATTCGCCCGGTTTAAGTCCACCGGTGATTTCTACAATCGCGCCGCGTTCGCTTCCGCGGGTGACGGTTCGCTTCTCGTATTCGTTCGGTTCTTTTCCCGCAACGAACACGACCATCGTTTCGCCGTCGTTGACGACGGCGGAGATGGGGACCGCGATAGCACGGCGCGTTTGCCCGACCGGAAGCGTCACGGTCGCGAACATTTCCGGGCGCAGGTATCCGCTCGGGTTGGCGACCCGACAACGTACCGCGAGCGTGCGCGTTTTCTCGTCAACACGAGTCGCCAGACTTTCGACGCGTCCGGAAAACCGCTCGCGCGGATACGCGGCAGCGGTCACGGCGACAGGCGAACCGGGGCGGACGCGGGCTACATCACGCTCGGCGACGTTCGCCACGACCAGAACGGTAGACAGGTTTTCGATTTGCAGGAGGGGTGTGCTGCGCTCTACAGTTTCCCCGACGGTAACGAAGCGAGACGACACCACGCCGTCGAATGGCGCGTAAAGGGTGATCTGGCTGCTTTCACCCTCGATATGCCCGCTCCCTTCCAGGGCGTCGAGATTTGAGCGTACACCGGCAAGGGCTTGCCGTGCCGCTGTGAGCGTCGCCTGTGCGGACAACTCCTCGCGTTTCGCGCGGGCGACCACACCCTGGGCGTCGCGAATCTCGGCAATGCCTGATTGCAAGGCTTGCCGGTTACGCAACCCGCTTTTCGCTATCGCTTCTTCGCGCGTGAGCACGATCCGCGCCGCGTTCACGCGTACTTTTGCCTGCTTGACCCGCGCTTCGTCCTGACGCACCTCTAAACGGGCTTGCTCCTGGGCGTTTTGACTGACGATCCCTTTCGCAAGAAGGCGTTCCGCACGGGCGAGTTGCACTTCGTCCGTTTCCTGTTCCTGCGCCGCGACGAGAAGATCGGTTTCCGCTTCGGCGACCGCAACCTTCGCTTCCTGAAGCGGTGTCTGCGCGAACACCCCGGTGGCAACCAGTTCGCGTTGTGTTTTCGCCGCGGAAAGAGCATTTTGCAACCGGGTTTGCGCTTGTTCGGCTTCTGCGCGAACGGTTTGCAGAGACGCCGTGGCTTGTGAAATGCTTGCTTCGGCATTGTCTTCAGCGGCGTGGGCTTGCGCGATCTCGTAGCTGTCCAGCACCGCGACCGGTCGCCCTGCTTCCACCGTGTCGCCCGGTTTCACGAAGAGTCGGAGTAGTTTACCGGCAACCGGAGGGGTAACTTTGGCGACGCGCTCCGTGCTGGCTTCGACGACAGCGGGGGCAGTCAGCGATTCCCGCAGATCCTGGTGCGCCACCGGCGCGACACGCACACCGATAGCGTTCGCGCCTTCCGGCGACACATGCACAGTGCTGGAAGACTCTTCGTTGCCATGTTCGTGCTCTTCCGCATGCGGCTCGGCGGAAACGGCAAGAACCTTAGGCGATTGAGTGTTACGCCACTGAGTCATGCCCCATATCGTGAGAGCGACGCCGATAAAAAACGCCGCAACGATACCAGTGATGGTGCGATGGTTTCCCGCGCTTGCGGGGGAAGAAACTGTTGAAAAGAAAATCAAAACGCCTCCTGAAATCGAAAACGTGGAACGATTTATGGAAGCGGGAATAAATCGAGCGGCTTCCTAAACGTTCGTAGCGATAACGACACGTGACAGGAAGGCGGGCGGGGCGCGGAGCGATCTGCTGGAGACGACTTTCGAAAGTGGCGGGGCACGGGTTCCCGCGAAGAGCGGAACCCGGTAGGCAAATCCAGTCGCCGGGGTCGGTAGTGGAGCCAGCACGGGCACCGAGACGAAGTCCGGGAAAAGAATCGGCGACGGCGTGAGCGGCGGGGTATTCGGGTCGGCATCCGCGATTATCACAGATTCGCAACCGCATTGCGCCGCGCAGAGACTGCTGTCGTCTACGGAACGGTTCGGTTGTGTTACACAATTCGTATCCTTCCCGAACGGTGCCTCACAGCAACAGGATAAAGCGGAGGTCGTGCAAATGCGCCCTTCGCAGAACCACACGACGCTCGAACGACCGAAAGCCGTCGGCAGGAAAAGTGCCACGGCTAACAGACTTGTCCACAGGGCGTAACGGGTTCGGAGTCGCACGACCGTATGGTACCGCTACGCGCTGACCAGTGCCAACTTGAGTACCGCATCCGCATCTTTCACCAGCGTGAAATGAAGCGCGTCCCGGACATCGGCGGGCAGCTCTTCCAGGTCTTTTTCATTCTCGAATGGCAACAGGACTTCGGTGATGCCCGCCCGGTGTGCGGCGATGATCTTCTCCTTAATGCCGCCGACCGGTAACACTTTGCCGCGAAGCGTGATCTCGCCGGTCATCGCGATCTCTTTGCGCACGGCACGCCCGGACACCGCCGATGCCAGCGCAGTCGCCATGGTAATCCCCGCCGACGGTCCGTCTTTGGGTACCGCACCGGCGGGCACATGAACATGAAACTCTTTGCCCACAATCGCGCCCGGTTCCAGTCCCAGTGACGCAAACCGGGACCGGACGAATGTCCATGCCGTCTGTGCTGACTCTTTCATCACATCGCCGAGTTGTCCGGTGAGTTGGAGGCGCGGCTCCGCTGTCGCCGCCGCCGCGAGTGTCACGGCGACCTCGATGGTCACGGTGTCGCCTCCCGATTCGGTGTAAACCAGTCCGGTTACCGCGCCGACTTCATCGGCTTCTTCCGCGACGCCCCACGTATACCGCTTGCCACCGAGATACCCGCCGAGCGATTCGGGCGTGACGGTGGAAACGTCAATCACTTCCTTCGACGCGACTTTGCGGGCGACTTTGCGCGAAATCGCCCCTATCTCGCGTTCCAGATTACGCACTCCGGCTTCGCGAGTATATTCGCGGATCAGTTTACGCAGGGCGTCCGACTCGAACCCGATCAGATTGTTGTTCAAGCCGTTGTCTTTGGTCGCCTTCGGTACCAGATAGTTCTGGGCAATCGCCAGTTTTTCCGCCTCGATATACCCCGAGAACGAAATCACTTCCATCCGGTCGCGTAAGGCATGGGGGATCGTATCGGTCGTATTCGCGGTGCAGACGAAAAGCACGTCGCGTAGCGAGAACGGCACTTCGAGATAGTGGTCTGCGAAGGTGTCGTTTTGCTCCGGGTCCAACGCTTCCAAAAGCGCGGATGACGGGTCGCCGCGAAAATCCTGTCCGATCTTGTCTATTTCGTCGAGCAGGAATACCGGATTACGCACGCCGACCTGCTTCAATCCCTGCACGATCCGCCCCGGCAACGCGCCGATATAAGTGCGGCGGTGTCCGCGAATCTCCGCCTCGTCGCGCACGCCGCCGAGCGACATCCGGTGGAATGAGCGACCGAGCGCACGCGCGACCGATTTACCGAGCGATGTTTTGCCGACGCCGGGAGGTCCGACAAAGCACAGAATCGGCGATTTCGACTCCGCCCCTTCCTGTTCGCCCAGGAGCTTACGGACGGCAAGGAACTCCAATATACGCTCCTTGACCTTGGGCAGACCGTAATGATCCTCGTTCAGTATCTGCTCGGCTTCGGCTAAATCTAACTTGTCCTCGCTTCGTTTGTCCCACGGCATGGCGACCAGCCAGTCGAGATAGTTCCGGATGACGCCCGACTCGGGAGAAGCACTCGGGGTGCGCCCGAAGCGATCCAACTCCTTTAATGCCCGTTCTTTCACCGGCTCCGGCATACCCGCCCCTTCGATCTTTTCGCGCAGTTCCCCGGCTTCCCCGCCGTCGCTGATGTCGGTGCCGTCGCCCAATTCCTGCCGAATCGCTTTCATCTGCTCGCGCAGAATGAACTCGCGCTGGTGGTCGCCCATCTCTTTCTCGACGCGCGAGCGGATGTTTTTCTGGACTTCGAGAATCTCGTTTTCCTTGCGCAGCACCACGGCGAGTTTATTGAGCCGTTCGCGCGTACCGAAGGTTTCCAGAAGATGCTGTTTGTCGGCGACCGAGATATTCAGGTAAGGGACGATGGTGTCTGTCAGGCGCGCGGGTTCGGCGACATGCAGAACGCCCGCCATGACTTCGGGAGGGATTTGCCGTCCCTCGTTGACCAACCGCTCGAACTCGGCGACGATGCTTCGCACCGTGGCTTCCAATTCGACGTTCTCCACTTCGGGGACCGCCGCTACCGGTTGAACCCGCACCATAAAGAACGGGTCGGTCTGCAAAAACTGTTCGAGGCGCAGGCGCGGACCGCCTTCCAACATCACACGCACGGTGTCATCGGGAAGCCGAAGCACTTGCAGTACGTCGGCAGCGATGCCGACCGGGTGAATGTCATCTGGACCGGGGTCTTCGTTCTCGACGTCTTTTTGTGTCGCGAGAATGATCCGGCGCGGCACACCGGGCTCCCCGTCGAGCGCGGACTCGAGCGCGTTGAGCGACTTATCGCGCCCGATGAACAGCGAGAAAATCATATGCGGGAAATAGACAGTGTCGCGCACCGGGATCAGCGGCAGTACCTGAATCGTCGCCGTTCGGTCGCGGTTGCTCTTGACGCGTCGCACGCGACGCGTCCCACCCGATGGCTTTTCCGGCTCTGATTTTGCGACAACGAGATCTTCGGGGTCCGACGAAAGCAGTTCGAAAGCGAGAGAATGGGCTATTTCTTCCGGCGACGCATCGTTGAACAGGTCGTCAAGCGGTTCGGACGGCGTTTTCTCGGAGCGTTTAGAGGGCGCGACGGGCTTGGATTTAGGCGAACGGGACGAGGGCATAGCGTGAAAAACGTTTCCTTTACAACCGCTTATTGTATCGGAAACGATTCGCGGTGGCTACACGAAACGCTAACCCGGTGCGAAAAGTGTCCACAGAATGGCGAACAGCGTGGCGATAGAGAAGGTGAACGCGAACAAGAAGAGATAGCCATGGAGCAGGAACCATCCCTTGACAAGCGTTTTCCCCCACCCTTGCCCATAAAACCGCTTGTACCCCAGAACATTGTAGAAAGTGACTATCCCGGTGAGCATCAGCCAGGTGACCGGAATATCCAGCATCGGCAGACGGGTTCCAAGGCTTTGCGCGAGGGCGTTCGCGGCAAACACCCCCCCGAACAACAGGAAGAAAAACGTGTGGGTGTGGAGAACAAAAACCAGGTGCTCGACATAGAGGCGACGTTGACGGAAATAGATCAGGCGCATCCAGATCGCAAACAGCGGGAGTTGTACCAAAAGCAGGAACGGAAGCCCGTTGGAAAAAAGACTCTTCGCGGAGTCGGCGGGGTTGTTGCCAAACCGTATCAACCGCTCTTTAAGGTAATGCAGGATCGGTTTGTCGCGGGTCGCAGCCGACTTTTTCGATTCCTCGGCGCGATACTCGGCTACGGTCTCGGGCAAGTCCTTCCACTGAATACGGTTCCCGAAAAACTGTAGCGGCTTCTCACGCATCATGTTCCAGGTCTTCACCGGACCATTCTTCGCCGGGACGGTTTTGCCATTCACCTGAATCGAGATGCTCCCCTTTTTTCGCGATCCGGCTTTTGCATCCTTTTCGCCATCCGCCATGCCCTGCTGGATGTCGGACGCGATCCGCGCCGTCTCCTCTTCGACGCGATCAAAAGGAACGATCAATCCCCAGACCAAGAAAAAGAGGGCACTCACCGTGATATACATCTTGAACGGCGACAGGTACGCGGTTCGTCGCCCCCGCACGTATTCCTCGGTCAGATAACCGGGGCGGAATAACAACTTCCCCAGCGTCGCCAGCAGTTTCTTGTCTACCTTAATGAACTCGTCCCAGCCTTCGCGTAGCAACCCCGCGAACGATACCGGTGTGGCTTCGTTCTCCTGCCCGCACTGCCCGCAGT
>JACMIS010000506.1 GCA_014381035.1 Armatimonadota bacterium | reverse complement strand
TCGCTCCCACGGTTTCGGAAAGATGCCTCGTTCAAAACCTACGCCCTGGCGATATGCTCGAACCTGTGCCGGGATCGCCTGCGCTCCGATAAGCGGCGTCCCGAATCGCTATACGGTCTTGCGCCGGGCGAGCATGTCGGGGACGTTTTCAGCGACCCGGCGAAGTGTGTCGAGCGCAACGAGGATCGGGACCGGGTCCGTGCGGTTATCGCCTCGCTTTCGCCCGTCCACCGAGAGGCGCTCCATTTACGCTACGTAGAAGACTTACCGATAAATGACATGGCCCGTGTCGTCGGTTGCTCGCGCCTTGCGGTGCCGGTACGGCTGTTCCGCGCCCGTAAAGCTTTCGAGAAGGCATATAACGCCCACGTCAACCAGGAAGATGGAAAATTGGTATGAGTTTATTCAATAAGCCACAAAACCCAGATAACACCCCCTCCGAAGAGCGACTCCGGGAATGGGGAGACGCGGAGCGCGCCGCTCCGCCGACACGCCGCGGACGGTTCGCCAACGTCGCCGACCGCTTGACACGCAACGCGGCGGGTGCGCCCTCGGCGCGAACGCCCTGGCTCCGACCGGCGTTCGCACTCGGCGGCGTCTCGCTTGTCGCCGTCGCCGTCGCGTTCGCCTCGTTCCCCGAAAGCAAGTCGCGTGAAGATATTCCCGCCGATACGGTGTCGGAACCCGCCGCAACGCGTCGCGGTCTCAGCGCCAGCGAGTTCAAACGCGAAGAAACCGCGGCCTGGCAGGATTCCAGATTGACCCCGTATAGCGGCGGGCTCGCGGTGCGGCTTGACCCCGTTTTCGTCGACGGAAGGACGTACGGCGCGACCATGGGCAAACGGAATTCGGCGGCGGTCCCTTTCGTGGCCACCATTCGGAACGACGGCGCGGCGTTCGCCGGTCGGATAACCGTCTCCGTCGGCTCCGTGGAAAACCCGGAGCGTTCCTGCACGTATCCAGTTTCGGTTCCGAGCCATGCCACCGTACGAACCACGATATATCCCGAACTCGCCGCATACAACAACCGGCAGTTCTATGATATCCGGCTTGTCACCCCGACACGCACCCTGTCGCTCGACTCCGGATCGGCAATCTCCACCGTCGGTATGGAGAACGGCGGCGGTGCGGCCTACAGTGACAGGTACAAAGCGGTGGCGATTCTGGACAACCGGCTCGGTATACTTTCGCCGCGCCGTAGCAAAGAATCCCTCCGAGCTGTCGCTCCCACTTACCAAACCCTGTACGGCAAACCGCGGGATGCCCCGGATCGGGCCGTTGGTTACGACGCGATTGATGTCCTGGTACTGGGTCACGGTTGCGAGAAGTTGGAACCCTCGCAATGGGTGACAATCCGGGAATGGGTGAAAGATGGCGGATCTCTGGTGTTACTCGGCGGTTCGCCGGAAATGCGCCGTGTGTTGGCGACACCCGCCGCACTCGCGTTATCGCCCGCCGAACAGTTTGCTGCCGAAACGCGCACAACGACGCCGCGCTTGAAGGTGAGTTATTTCGACCTGGATCCGATTCGAAACGGATATTTCGACTACGACCGCGACATTACGCTCCTGTTCCCGAACACCCTGTCGACCATCACACGGGCAAAACCGGATGCGAAGATTATCTTCCGATCGCCGGTGCGGGGCAGAGCGCAGTGGGCGACTATCGGGGCGCGGCGCACGCTCGG
>JACMIS010000505.1 GCA_014381035.1 Armatimonadota bacterium | reverse complement strand
CGCCCCCGCGGTCGGGGTCGAGCCCTGCAGACGGGTCACGACGAGACCGGATACTCGTCCCGGCGGCAGTCGCTCGATGATTAGTGCGCCCGGCGCTTCAAGCGGATCGGTCGCGCTACGCGGCTCCTGAAGAACGATTGTTACGTTCGTATCGCCGCCCACGTTAACATCGACCGACGGTCGGCGGGACCGCCCGGTCGGCTCTGCCACCAGGTCGAAACCATTCGCAGCCGCCACAAAGACGGTGTAGACGTTTTCGGGGAACTTCGCCAAATCGTCGGATGTGTCACCCGGCGTATTGTTGTTGTAAGTGAGCGTGAACGCGCCACCCTCCCCCGTCACGGCTTCGCCGACCACCGCCGCGCTACCGCGAAGCGTCGCCCGCACCGTGACGCCGGGCACACCAGGGCCGGTCGAGCCATCGGCATTCTCCGAAAGCACAAAGCCGGTGATGGCTTGTGCCCCCGCCGAAAGCCGGAAGTCAACACCACCGCCTTTGTTTTCTTCGATGACGACGAAGTCGCCAGGAAGATCGGCGGTCTTGTTCGGGTTAGCGACCACCAATGTTGCTTCGTTTATCGGCGTGGCAAGGTCATCCCCTTGCACATCAACCCCAGTCAACCCTGGTCCGCGCCGCCCGACGAGCAAGTTATCGACGTACACATTCGGGGAATAGATGTTCCGTGCCACCGGAATCTGAACCGCCTGGCCGTTGATCGTCACGGTCGTCTGACCCGTGTTCTCTACTAGCTGACCGTTCGCGTCTATAACCCTTGTCGTGTTGGCGACCACCTGGTAGTTGCCGATCGGCAAGTCTTGCGGGAACACGTACTGTCCGACCGGAATGAGGTTCCCCGCCGCATCCCGCTGGTTCCCGTCCGATGTTACCGTCGCGAAACCGACATAACGGATCGCTCCTGCCCCGGCTTGCGCAAAGTAGGCGAGGACCGGAACGCCGGCAATCGGGGTGATGTCGTCCGACTCAAACACCCCACCGACCGTTCGGGTTGTGTTGTTCGGGCCGGGGCGCGTCTTGTTCAGCGGGGCCACCGCCGTGTTCTGGATTCCGGCAAGTCTGCCGGGACCGGCGCGCTTCACAATCAAGTTCACTGTTGTCCGCGACGCGCCATGAACCACGTTCCCGGTGGATACCTGTGTGTAGAATCCCGCCTTGAACGCTTCGACGAGTACGAACCCGCCCGCGATCCCCGTCACCTGATAGTTGCCGTCACCATCTGTTAATGCAGTGCCTTCCGCAGGAATCAGGTCTGGTGCCGTCCCCACGCCCAATCCGATGTTGGCGTTGGCGACACGAATCAACGCGTCGGTGACCGGCGAGTTGTTGTCGTCCAGCACCCGTCCGGTGATCGTCGCAGTGCGAAGCGAGTCCGTGATGTTGTGCATGATCTCGGAGCGACGACCGCGCCACGCCAGAGTCGCCGACGGCGCTCCCGGCGGCGTGTAGGTGTAAAAGCCTTCCGTCAGACTTTCGAAGCCGAACGAAGCAAATACAGCCGTACCACCCGACGGATTCGGGTTGACGAACATGCCGCCGCCACCGCCGTAGCCGTAGATGGGTGTCGTTGGTGCCCCCTGAGCGGTAACGACATCATTGAAACCGTTGAACAAGGGACCACCGGCACGTGCCGAAGCGGTGCCGGATGCGGACCCCCGCCAATCGGAGGCCGGCAACAGATCCTCAAGATTCTGGAGGTCCAGCGGTTCGCTTCCCGGCGGACTGTAGTTACGTATGGTGCCACCGTTAATGTGGAATGCGCTGTTGACCCCCGGGGTGAGCGAGTCCCGACCGATGCGGTTCGCGAGGAAGGAGCCGCGCTGAACGAGATTGAACGGCGGGGTAATATCCAGCGCAGGCGTGTTGACAGTCAACTGGAACGCGCCGCCCACGTTGTTTGAGTTGAACCCTACCCCGAGCACCTGATTAACAAACGGGCTCGATTGACCATTCCCGGCAAGGGCGAACGCGACATCCTGTCCGGAGACGAAAAGTTGCCCCCCGGCGTTGACGTAGTTCGTCAGGTCCTGCTGTGTCTGCAAGTCGGCAATCGTTCCCACACCGCGGAACGCGGTTTGTGTGAACGCCGACGCCCAGATCACCATCCGGTTCACGTTGCGCACGTTGCGTGCCACGGTCTGTCCCGCCCGTGTATCCGGGGGAGCAGTCGTGGTAAATGGCAGGTAGTCGTTCAACACGTTCGCCGGAACGGGACCGCGCGACAGGACACGCCAGATGTTGTAGCGCCCGACCGAGGGCAGAAAACGTGGCGTGCCGTCGGTGCCTTCGCCGGGCAGTTGTATCGAGTCTCCTATAAGAAGATCGTCGATATAGGAGCCAACCCCGAGCGGGTTCGGCGTGCCACCGTTGCCCGGACTGAAAGGACTGGGCACAAGAACAGGACCGGTCAAGAACGGACCGCCAGGAATCCCCCCTGCCCCACCTTCCCACCGGCGGGGGACGTCGGAGCCGGGAGCCGGCGGGGCGAGTTGACCATCCGGGAACCGCTTCACATCCGTGTCGGTGATATAGGATTCGCCGCCGTAAACGATGTTCGGCAGGTTGTCTTCCGGTCGCTGACTTTCTTGCCCCGACGCGCCGCGTCGGTTTAACCGTCCGGCGAGGAACTTCTGACCGAGCATGTAGTCCGACACCACCAGCACGTCGACAGGCGACGCGTTGAACGAGGGGGCGGTCGAGAATCCCCAAACGTTATCGTAGATGATCCAGTTGCCTTGCGAGCCGTTCGGGTCAAACGGGTTCACCGCGTTATCGTAGAAGATAACGTCCAAGAACCAGTCACTGGGCTCGCCGGACGTTCGGTAAACCGCGCCGTAAAGAACGCCGCCGTTGCCGTCGCGTCCACCGGGATACTGCGTCGCCAGTTCCGCGCTGATCATGTCGATTCGTTGCAACCGAACCCAGATGTTTCGGCCAGCCGCATCCAGCGGTGCGGGGTGCGCGGTCCCGGAAAACGCCTGCCCATCATCGCCGACCACGGCAGGGGCGAGAATTTCAGGAATGGTGAAGATGCCACCCCCCGCGTCATACATAGAGCGTGCGTTGCTGGGCACATTCAGACCGGCGCCGCCGCCGAATCGAATACCCGGGACCAGGCCGTGCGAATAGTACAGAGAATCGCTCGCTCCCAGAACCTGACATTCATATTCCAGACCGACGTTGCCGGCGGGGTTGCCGTTCGGCTCCCACGGCAAAGGTTGGAAACCACCGGTTACGGGTTCGTAAATGGCGAACGCGCCGTAAGCGAACTCTTTATGCTCTACCCCGTTACCACCCTGCGCTTGCGATTGATATTTACTGTTCGGGTTTTTGATCTGAATATAAGCCGAGTTGATGCCGGATTCCAGATCCTCTCCGCGAACCGTGAAGAACACGTCCGTGCCCGGGGTCAAGCCTTGGGTACGGTTTCGCACCGACGCACCGACGCTCGGATTGAAGGTGTTGCCGAGGTTGATGTGCACCACTTCCCCCGTCGGACTGGACAGGTCGTAGCGCAGCAATGTCGGCGCGAAAAGGTCGAGAACGCTCGCGAGAAAAATATCGTGCCGGTTCGCGTCCGTGTTCGGGTTCGGCGGGGTAAATCTGCCGAGCGTGGAACCTTTGCGGTCCGACTGAAAGGCGATCCGGATCGCGTTCAGAAGTGGCGGGAACGTCGGGTATGCGTCGTCCCAGCGGGACGGGCTGTCCGAGTCGGTGTCGTTCGTGTCGAGTTTAAAAGGAGCGACATTTCCGGCGACCACTCTGATCCCCGGGAACGTCGCGCCTGCCGCATCGCCCTCTAGTTGAAGCCGCACTCCGTCAATGATCGGTTGCCCTGTGGACGTCGTACCGGTCACGTTCGGTGTGATCACCCGCGCGTAGTAGATGTCCTTGGTGCCATTCGGATTCTTGGTGAACCCGGCTGCCGGAGCGGCCGCGGGAACACGGTCCGACGAGAACGCGAGATAGAAATTGTTTTGTGTCTCGAAAAACGGGGTTACTTCGGACCGCGACCAAGCCGGCTGTACGCTAGAAACATCGGCGGCGACGCCGGACCCGGCACCCGCCGTGACTCGTATAGCATTGGCGCCGAAGTTCGTCGATACGAAAACGTTGCGCGTGCCGTCGCCGGTGGTACCGGTGCTCGCCGCCGGACCGGCGGGCGAGTAGCCTGTGGCGTTGGAATCGAACGCGAGGTAGCGACCGTCCGGCGAAACCGCGACGTTATCTTCGTTCGCCAGGCTGTTCGTTACCGGGCGGATAAGACCGGTCTGCACATCCACGATCAACACGTCGCTCTGACCGTCAGATAGCCGTGCGGTGAAGATGATCTCCGTCGCACTGAGCCACGCGGGTCGCCCAACGGACTGGATCGACCGCGCTCCGCCCCCCGTGCCGACCGAAAATCCCGCCGTCAAGGAGGTGAGATTCGGCGAAATGGTGACCGCGGGAATGTTCGCGGCGGGCGTGGCGCTTGTCGCACCGGCAGGGGCCGGCGCCGAGAAGAGCTGGTAAGTCGCCCCGTTATCCGTCGATTTGATAAAAGCGATCCGATTCGCCGAGCTAACCGAGGGGAACCGGTGCAACGCTCCCGGTTGGTTGGTCAACCGAGCCGGCTCGATCGCCACTCCCTGGTTGGCGGACGGGTTGGACGCGATCCGCCAGAGTTGGTAGTTGTCCGGGGTGTTATCGCCCGTGAAGTCACGGTTCGCCGCGAAGAAGATAAACTGTTCATCCGCGCTCCAGTACGGGTCGATTTCGTCACTGACCGTCGGTCCGAAGTTGGTGATATCTACGACCTGCTCCTGGACGTTCGCGCCGTTGCCGCCGCCGACCTGTACGCGGGTACGCTCAAATCCTTTGACACCCACCGTCGACCGGCGCGTCACGCCATCGGGAACAAGCTTCCCGGCATCCGGGCTGTTGGCGCGAAGCGGGACGCCCTGTCGCGCGGGGTTTGCAGTACGGTCTTGTGGGGTAAAACGTGGTTGAGCCGGTGCAGCCGGTTTTGCCAGCACTGCCGGCGCGG
>JACMIS010000504.1 GCA_014381035.1 Armatimonadota bacterium | reverse complement strand
CGGGTCCGCGACCGGGCGTGACGGGATTCACGGCGCGACGTTCGCGTCCGTGGAACTGACCGAGGAGTCGGAAGCGAAACGCGCGAACGTGCAGGTCGGCGACCCGTTCACGGAAAAACTGCTGATCGAGGCGACGCTGGAAGCCCTTGACACCGGCGGCATTGTCGGCATTCAGGACATGGGCGCGGCAGGACTAACGTGCGGGACGTGCGAAATGGCGGCGAAAGGCTCGCTCGGCATGGAGATCGACGTGCAAGCCGTGCCGCGCCGCGAGTCGGGTATGACGGCGTATGAGACGATGCTTTCCGAGTCGCAGGAGCGGATGCTCGCCGTGGTCGAGAAGGGGCGCGAAGCCGAAGTCGCCGCCGTGTTCCACAAATGGGGCTTGAACGCCGCCTACATCGGTTTCGTCACCGACACCGGGCGCGTGGTGGTCAAGGACGACGGCGAAGTCAAAGCCGACATTCCCGCGAAGTCGCTCGCCGACGACTGCCCGACGTACTTTTTAGACGCCGCCGAGCCGGACTACATTGCCCGTGTCCAGTCCGCCGACTTTTCCGCGCTTGCCGAGCCGGACGATTACAACGCGGTGCTCCTCCGATTACTGGCGTCGCCGTCTATCGCGTCCAAACGCTGGGTCTGGGAGCAGTACGACACGATGGTGCAAACGCAGACCGAAGTGCTCCCCGGTCGCGGCGACGCTGCGGTGCTGTCGCTCCGTGAGGCGAACGGGGCGCGAATCGCCGTCACGACCGACTGCAACCCGCGTTTCGTGTATCTCGACCCGTTCGTCGGGGCGCAGATCGCCGTCGCCGAAGCCGCCCGCAATATCTCGTGCGTCGGCGCGATCCCGAAAGCGGTCACCGACTGTCTCAACTTCCCGTCACCGGAAAAACCGAGCGGCTTCTGGCAGTTCACGCAGGCGGTCTATGGTATGGCGGCGGCATGTGAAGCGTTCGGGACACCGGTCGTGTCGGGCAACGTTTCGTTCTACAATGAGACGCCCGAGAACGCGATCTACCCGACACCGACGGTCGGGATGGTCGGTGTTTTCGCGCCCGATGTGACGCCTTGCACGATGGCGTTCCAGAACGACGGCGACCTGATCTATCTCCTGCGCCCCGTTGGCTCCGGAAACATCACCGGCATCGCGGGGAGCGAGTATCTGTCGTTGATCCACGGGCAGGACGCCGGCAAACCGACCCTCGACATCGCGGGCGAACTCGCCGTACAAGCCGTTACCCGCGAAGCGATTGCTGCGAACCTCCTGCACTCGGCGCACGACTGCTCGGACGGCGGCGCACTCGTCGCCATCGCGGAATCGTGCCTGGCCGGGAACCGGGGCGCGGAGGTGCGCGTCGCGATCACGGACTTTGACGACCCCGCCACCGGGAAAGATCAGCCCTGGAGTGCGATCCTGTTTGGCGAAGCGACGAGCCGGATCATCGTCTCCGTGACGGAAGGCGACAAACAGAACGCCCTGCTCGACATCGCGGAAACGCACGGCACCGAAGCGTTGTTCATCGGACAGGTCAAGAAGACCGAACGCCTCGATGTCGCAGGCTTGGTAGACGTGCCGCTATCCGCCCTGCGCGAAGCTTATGAAGGCGCGATCCCTCGCGCGATGGGTGAAAGCAGTGATCAATGACAAGACGCGCTTCTAACGTCCCTAAAAGCGTCAAAAGTTTCGGGGACTATTTTGACACGAGTGCGGACGTAGCGACGATTCTGCGCGAACTCGGTTACACCGCGGCGACCGCTTCCCTATCGCCGCCCCGCTTCGAAGGCGATCTGTCGTTTCTCGTCGAACTGGAACGAAGTCTGTTGGCGAGCATTCCTTTTATTACACTGACAAGTGAGGCTGCCCGCCGCGAGTTTTTGGTTGCTCCACTCCTGCGCGAGATAGCGGTTCGTTTTCGGGTTATGGTGAATGTGGAGTACGCGCTGGACGTTAGTCCTACCCTGCGCGGCAAAATAGATTATCTTCTGGATTCCGGCACGGGCGATCTCGTGATTATCGAAGCCAAACTCGGTGACATGTACGGTGGGCAAAAACAACTCGCCGCCGAGCTCGTGGCAATGGACCAGTGGATGGTTTCCGAGTCGCCACTTCGCTATGGTGCTGTCACAGTAGGCGATGTGTGGCGGTTCGCGGTATTGGATCGTGTGGCAAAAACAGTGACACAGGATGTGTCACTGTTCAAAATACCCGGCGATCTGGAGGATCTGACCCGTGTCATCGTCGGTGTCCTACGTGGTGCGGACGGTCAACGCGAGTAGGTCGTCTACGCTCCACTGATCGTTGGCGTGCTCGCCGTAGTGCAATGCGACCAGGCAACCGTCCGGCGCGATCAGGAAATCGGCGGGTAATCCGAATTTGCCCCCCTCCGCGACCGTCGCCGGGCGGACGCCGACGACTCCCGTCACCATTGCCCCCCACGCCTTCGGGTTCAAAAGCGACATCGGCGACGCTTCCACACCGAACGCCTGGTACAGTTTCTTCTCGGGATCGGAGATGGCGTCGAACGGCAACGTGTCCTGGTATGTCCGCATCTCTTCCACAGACGAGTGAAATACAACCATCTCGTGTATCCCTGCCGCGTAAATTTCGCCCGCACGCTTTGCGAAGGTTCGCAGATGCAGATTGCAAACCGGGCAACCGGCGTAGCGGCGAAACTGCAAATGAACCCAGCGCGAGTCCGGGTCGGGTATTCGCACCACGCGCGCATGAATATTTTCCAGTTCGTACGGGGGAATCTCATACCCGAGTTCTAGACGACGGGGGAGGGCGATGTTCATAAGCGGGACTTTACCTGAGCGTTTCCTGATTCGATAAAACGCGTTCTTCTGTAGAACAAATCATCCCGATAAGAACGTTCCCTCGGATGTGCAATTTCTGTGCTTTCGGTGTGTGGAATAATCCACGGAGACACAACTTGTCGTGTGAAAAAATAGCGATTCGGGTACTGCTGAGACGATAACTATTGTTCTACGGAGAATTGCACGATGATATCTGTTTCGCCCAAGTGGCATCACACAACATTTTATGCTGTCACCGCACTGGCAATGATGCCGTTTATTTCTGGCTGTGGCGGGGGAAATGATGGCAACGACGACTTAGGCACGCTGCCTATACCGACGCCTTTCCCATCGTCCTCCGTCGCGCCATCGCCATCGCCATCCGTTTCACCGTCCCCCGGCACGCTCCCGACTCCGGTACCGACCCCCACTCCGACCCCGGACGGTAACTTGCCGCCCGTCAGCGGCGAAACCTTGACGGAAGGACAGGGGGTTCTTGTCTTTACCGAAGCGAGCGCGGACACAAACACGCCGACCGATGCGCTATCCACCAACAGTGGGGACTTCAACCTAGGCGCGGTCGTGCCTCCATTGGGGGAAAACGGAAACTCTGTGCAGGTGTACTTCTCCGATGTTCGCAATTCACAGTTGCGCTCCGTGACGGTGGTTTTGGCGGATCGCGCGGGCGTCCGTGAGGGGGTATCGCTCCCGCTCGGAGGTGTCGTAGATCGCGTGATGGACAAGAACGCCTTTGTGATTCTTTCGACGAAACCTGCCAGCGATGCTTCCGATACCAGCCTGAAGCAATGGCACAGCGCGGGCGGTGGTACAGTCACTCTTCAACGACTCACGGACGGGACGGTAAAGGTGCGCGTCGAGAACGCCCGCATGGTGCCCTACACAGCGGCGCGAAACAACGGGCAAACCGGTTCGTTCACACTCAATGGAGCGGGGTTTGCGGTCATCCGGGCGCAATAAAGCTGGTAATCCAGGGGGCGTCTCCCGCGACATCGGAGTAATGAAGGTGTTCGATGTCGCGGGTGTGTTTGCGTCGCGCTATCGCGTCCGACTCAGCAGTTCTTTTGCTTTACCGGTCTGCCCGGAAAAGAGGAGGCGGGAAATGCCCTCCAACTTCGCTGACTGCTTCGGGTCATCCCCGTACTTTTTTCGCAGACGATACAGTGCAACCGGTAACGTCAGGTCCCGCGCGTCATAGGAAAAGCGCGGCTCGATATACCGACGCCGCAGCCGTTGCGTCGTTTCCAGGTCCCGGTAGCCGAACTCGACCGATGGTTCGATGATCGTGCCCTCACCCCAATCGTTCCAGGTCGCGATCTGGATCAGCGAAGCCTTGCTTTTTAACGCCTGTTCCAATGTGGACGCATAGGTTTTGCCCTTCTGGTCCTCAATTCGTCCCCAGGACTTATGTACGCCCGCTTTCTCGTATACGTCGTGGAAGCGCGGAAATGCCGCCGGAACGAAATCGGACCAGGTTTTGGCGACGCCGAAAAAACGATTCTGTTCTTTCAGCGCGGCTTCGGTGCCGCCCGCGGGTTGGGGCCAGGAGAAACCGCCGATTGCTGGAGGGCGGCGGTGCGATTCCGTAAAATACAGCGGGGACGGTGTGAGTCCCGAGAATATCTGATTCCACTGCTCCCCGGTATAGTATCCGTTTCCGAATGTCATAAAGATGGGCTGTTTGTTCCGGGTGAGATAAGCCGGGTCCGTGAACCAATGTTTCTGCATCCACTGTAAAAGCCGCTGTCCGTGCGCGACCACATCGTCATCCGGCAGACGGTGCTCCGCCAGCAACTTCGGCACGGTCTGGTCTTCATACATGATCACATACCGCAAACCCGCTTTCTTGACGAAACGGATCAGGTGCTGTGTGTTGCGATGGATCAAGCCGTAGTCGAGGTAATCGTTGTTCCCGTACCAATCGATGACCACGCCGTCAATGCCCGACAGTTTCATTAAAAGGACATGGCATTCCAGCGCGTCGGGATCGTTGCTGTCATACAGACCGATCAGGGGAACATAGTGGGACGCGGCTTCACGTTTGCCATTCGTCAGGCGACCGGGCTGGAAATGATTCATGGTCCAGTGCCAACCCCACTTGTTTCGTGCCGGGTCTGCCTCGTACCAGGGCATGTAATGTGCCAGTAAGAGTTGTTTGGAGGTGGGCGGGGCGGCAACGGACGCCGCCGGACCGGATAGCAGTGCGAAAACAGTTAACGCGAGAGCCGCACCGAATCCTGTATTCGCATTTTTATCGCCGTGCAACATTATGATTTATATATTCATGCTAACGACGCAACCCCGGCTAACCTACCAGGGTTGCGTAAAGCCCGTGCGTTCTACTTCGATGGCGCGACGTTCCCCCGTGCCTGCATCTGCGCCTGTTGTTGCATCAGTTGTTGCTGACGTTTTCCCATCTCCGCTTGCTGTGCCGCCTGAGCGGCTACCTGTGGATTCGTAGACGTTGCCGCTGGCGTCGCAATCGTTGTCGGCGAGGCAACCGTCGCTTCACTGTTACAGCCGATACCGGTGGAGGCTACCGCAACGATTACGGATAGGGTCGACAGCGACAATATGAGTCGTTTCTTGTGTATTTGTATGAACATTGGCTTAATACGGTGATCCAAACTGATAGGCACCGGCGACATAGATATTCTTATACCAGTTGATGGAACCCTTTTTCATCGACTTGACGTGTCCGTCGTTGTACAGGAAGTTGCTAACGCTATTTCCGGCATGGCGGTAGCGCGGCATCATCGAGCAGCCGTTCCAGTTCCCGTAGGAGGGAGAAGCGTCGCTCGCCGTATAGTCGCAGTCATGCGTGGGAAGAATATCCAGATGGTCGGTGTACGTATAGTTATTACCCGCATTCCCGCCGCCGATCCCCGTCCAGTTCCCTTGCCAGGTTTGAAACTGCAACCAACTGGAGTTACCATCGTTTTGACCTTTTTCCACGATCATGACGGTTTCCGCGGGGGTTTCCAGCGTCGCCATACTGATGGCTTTATCATCGCCGCTGTAGGGCCAGCCTTCGCGGAACAAGTCGAAATGCACCCCGTAAACCGCAGGTTGATCACTGGGTAGATTCGGGCACCGCCAGATGCCACCGGCACCACTATAGCGGTTGCTAAAGTTGTATTTGTCACCGTTTTTGATGTAGGGACCGACGGCATCGAACCAGCGAACTTCGAATCCGTTGGCATCGTTGTAGTGCATCAGCGGAAACGTCTCATCGTAGTCCTGCTGATACTGAATGACTCCGAGCCCCATCTGTTTCAGGTTACTTTGACAGGTCGCCTGACGTGCTTTCTCCCGTGCCTGGGCGAACACCGGAAAAAGAATCGCGGCGAGGATCGCGATAATGGCGATAACGACAAGTAGTTCGATGAGCGTAAACCCTTTTGGTTTACCGGTGGCAACACGACATTGCATCATTTGCTTCTTCATTGACAGCGTATTCATAGTTTGCTCCATTGTTATTCCTTTAGTTACAGGCGTTGACGATTTCTTCCGTTCCCGTCGGAAGAGAGTAGATCTTTCTAAGACACTTTACTATTTCCTGCCGGAAATTCCCGGTTCGGCAGGTCAGTCGATGCACGCGGGATCACCTGGGAGCGCAATCGCACCTGTAATCCGCCCTGCTCACCATGCAGCGCGCGCAGTAATAAACGACCCGCCTCTTCGCCCATCGCTTCGATAGGGGGGCGCACGGTTGTGAGTCCGAGGGCACAGGAACGGGCGTCGTCGTCGAACCCGATCAAACCGTAATCCGCCCCCATGACTTTGCCCTGTCCGGTTGCCATGCGGAGCACGGCGTAGGCGGTGAAGTCGTTCGGGGCGATAATGCCCACCGGGTACGACGATCCGGCATCACCGGAAGTTATTTTTTGTAGGAATAGCTGCCCGGCAAGATTAT
>JACMIS010000503.1 GCA_014381035.1 Armatimonadota bacterium | reverse complement strand
CTCGTCGTGATAGCGATCATCGCGATCCTCGCCGCCATCCTTTTCCCTGTTTTCGCGCAAGCGCGGGAGAAGGCTCGCCAGACCGCGTGTCTGTCGAATCAAAAACAGATCGGTCTAGCCATCATCCAGTATGTTCAAGACTACGATGAAACCTATCCGTCATCCACCGATGGCGCGTATCATCAATGGTACGAAGTCGTCCAGCCATATATAAAGAACGGCGAGGCAGCAGGTAACGGTCTTCATTACGGTCGTGGCGGAGTCTGGAAATGCCCGTCGTTCTCGGATGACAACGGTCAGGGTCAGAACTACGGTGCCCACGATGACTTGTTTGTTTCTAACTGGGGAATCAATCCTCCGGCGATGGTCCGCCCGGCTTATCCCATTTCCGTCATCCCTTCCCCTGCTGATACGATCCTTATTGCGGAAAAAGGAGTGAACGGGGTCGGTTCGGGTTACGAAACATTCCTGACACTTCAGAACTGGTGGGCGACAAGCGTTCTGACCGGGGGCGTGTACGACCCGGCGAAGGATAACAGCTTCTGCGGATACAACCCCTGCGAAGGTCATCCGACACCGGACCGCGACGTACCCGCAGGACAGGATAGTTGGGAAGGTGCCAAGACCGTTCGGTACCGACATACCGGTACCGCAAACGTACTTTACGCGGACGGGCACGCCAAAGCCATGCCTAAGGGTAGCATCAAGTGGTATAAGAACGTGTACGTCAAAGGACCACATGAGGATTCCATCAATTACCAGTATAGCTGGGCAGGTACGGAACCGAAGTAATTGTGGAAAGGTAGGAGATTCTTTAAATTGAAGACAACAATCTACTCCATGCCATGTCGAGCGTTCATGCTGACGATTGTTATCGCGGTCAGCACCGTCATACTGACTGTTTCGGGATGCTCGGACAGCGGGGCAGATAAGTCTGCTTCGGGCTCGGCGACACCGAATGGCGCAGGGGTAGCGTCTCCGGTTGCTCCCGAAGTCAAAGCACAGATGGACCAGTCGCGACAGGCGGATGCGGCACGACACGCCGCTCTCGCTGAAAAGATGAACGCGCCAAAAAAATAATACGACAACGAAAAGTCTGACAACGGACGTTACGGAACTCGTTGAAGGACATATCACAAATGTCGGCTTGGCGGAACAATCCTCGCCAAGCCGACATTTTCAATAATCTTTCCGATACGTGTCTCGGCACGGAAATCTGCACGGAATACGCGACGGACTGTCTACCCCCGATGCCCACTACCCCCCAAGCTTTTATAACAACACCAGATCGCAAGCGGTTGCATTCCCCGACACCGGTTGCAAAAGCGGACCAGCGCGGTGATGTGACTGTTACCATCAGTGAACGAATCGCTCACCAGACGGTGCGCGGGTTCGGGGCGTCGCTTACCGATTCGTCCGCCTTTCTCCTGTCGCGGCTATCCCCGGCGAGGCGCGACGAGGCGTTGCGCGGTCTGTTCGACACCCGCGCGGGGGGTATCGGCTTCTCGGTGTTGCGGGTGCCGATGGGGGCGAGCGATTTTACGCACCGTGGCAATTACACGTACAACGACCTTCCCGCCGGCGAGACTGACCACGAACAGAAGCGATTCTCGATCAAGCCGGACGAAGCGTACATTTTGCCGCTTCTGCGACGGATCCGCCAGATAAACCCCGCGCTTGTCGTGATGGCGTCTCCGTGGAGTGCGCCCGCCTGGATGAAGACCAGCAAAAACATGAACGGGGGTTGGCTGGACTGGCCCGCCTACGCCGCCTATGCCCGCTACTTCGTCCGCTTCGTCGAAGCCTACCGAAAAGCCGGGGTGCCGGTCAATTACGTTACGTTGCAGAACGAGCCGCGTCTGGAACGCGACTCCTACCCGACGATGCGTATGGAACCGGGTGATCAATCGCGGTTTGTTCGCGAGCATCTGGGACCGGCTTTTCGCAAAGCAGGCATAACCACGAAGATACTTGTCTGGGACCATAACTGGGACATGCCCGATTATCCGATGGAAGTACTTAAGGATGCCGGGGCGCGACCCTATATCGCGGGAGTAGCGTGGCATGCCTATGCCGGAAAGCCCGAAGCGCAAAATATCGTGCGGCGGGCGCATCCCGACATGGAAACCCATTTCACCGAAAGTTCCGGCGGCGCGTTCGCCCCCGACTTCGGCGGCAATGTGCGCTGGGATATCGCTAATTTAGTGGTGGGTGCCACCAAATATGGCGCGTCTACCGTGCTAAAGTGGAACCTCGCCCTCGACCCGCAACATGGACCGCGTAATGGCGGTTGCACGGATTGTCGTGGGGTGATCACCATTGACCCGATGACAGGCAAGATCACCAAAAACGAGGAGTTTTACGCGCTCGGTCATGCGAGTCGCTGGGTTCGTCCCGGTGCGGTCCGGTTGGAAACCGCCGATACGGCGAACTTCCCTGGTGCGGCGTTTCGCAACCGCGACGGCTCACTGGTGTTCGTGGGCGCGAACGGCGACACGGCTAAGGCATCCACGCTTCGCCTGACGTGTGGCAAACGCCCGCCGGTCACGGTACTGGTTCCGGCGGGCGCGGCGGTGACGGTCGTCTACCGGGCGGGGTCGTCCGCGTAGGACCGGTCTGTCGGTCCTACGCGAGCCGGTTTTAGATGGTTTTGCCGCCCGTGACAGCCGGGTTCGCGGCATCTATCGTGCGCGACAGGATGCCGATGGCGCGGCGGGCTTTTTTCTCCTGCGGCGTCAGGTTTTTGTTGGCTGCCAGTTTCGCCATTCGCTTGTCAACCTGTGTCAGAGACGTATACGCCCCGTCTAACTTGGTTGATAACGTTTCGCCGTTGATCTGCACGGTCCCCGCATACTCAAGCATCTCTTTTTCCATCGCGTCGCCGACAAGTTTGGTCGCTTCCGCGTCCTTACCATCTTTGAGCATCTGGGAAATACTTGCTTTATTGTCTTCTAACAACTCATCGAAAGAAGCACCCAACTCTTTCGACGATGAGGTGAAGTAGCGGCTCATGTCGTTCTCGACCTGCGATTCCAGAGCGGTTCGGTATTGCGGAAGTTGCTTGATGGCGTAGTCCGGTACTTCCTCGATGAGTTTCGGGATGCGCTGGCGGATCTCGGCGGCGATCTGCGGTCCTTGTTCGTCAACCTGAGTCGCGATGAGTCCGGTGGCGACATTGGCCGCTGCCGTTGGTTCCAGAGTCTTGTTCAGCTCCGACGCGATAAAGCCGGTGTACATCATCGTGCCGAGTGCCAGAACGCTCGCCACTATCTGGGTGACGCGGAACGATTTCCGGGCGTCGGTCAATTCTTTTTGCACGAATCGTTCCGCGATCGGCTCACCGGAGGTCGCGGAAGCGGGAGTCGCCTCATAAACGCGAACCGCAGGGGTGTTGTCTTGATTATTGTTCGGTGTTTCCATCTGTTTTCTCCTACTTCGTGGTCGCTGTCTTCGGTCCGGGCAATGCGGCGGATGCGGCACTTTTCAAGGCAACTTGCTTTTGATTCTTGGCGGCGAGGGTTTCTAACTCGCGCATATCTTCACGAACGACGTCCATGATAGATAAAGCCATTTCCCAGTTCGTACCGAGCGGCGACGCAGGAACCTTCGCTTCTTCCAATCGAATCTGTTCCATATGCGAAACGATTCCGTTGAGCGCGACTTGATGGCGTCCGAACAGTTTGTCGTTCACGGAAACTGCTTTTGTCTGCGCCACATCGGACAGATTTTCTGTCAATGCTTTGATGTTTTCCTCGGTCGCTTCCGGGAACATCTCACGCAGTTTGGCTTCTTTTTCCGCGATCATCGCGCCGAATGTTTCGCCGAGAATCTTCTCGCCTTTTTGTGGCAACGAGGTTTGTAGCGTTTCAAGCTCCGTGACCGATGCCTGTGCCAACTCTGGCACGCGGTCGTTCAACTTTATAAATGATGCTTCGACTTCGGGGCGCGTTTCGGCGATCGTCTGCGCGACCATGCTTTGCACGTTCGGCGCGATGTCGTTTTGCACGCTCGTTGAGAGCGTGGAAACGAATTTCGTTTGACGATCACCGGGCTTGAACAAGCCCTGCACCGAGTCATTCACGCTAATAAAGCAACCGGCAACCCAGATCGCGGTGAGAGCACCGGCACCCAACCGCCACCAGCCCGTCTGACGACGAAGTTTTTGTAATTCAGCGATTTCTGCTTCTGTTGTTAACGCATCCATAGGAACGCACTCCTTTTTTCGCTTTGGCGAAATGCGGTATGCAAATTTATTGTCTACTCTGCCACACCGCGTATTTACTATCTAACGTCTCGGTTAGGTTAGCCCGCTTCAGATGTTCCCTTTTCAAACCCACTTCAATCATGCAGACTGCGAATATGATACAATTTTCCTATGCTTGTTGGCGTTCCCCGAGAGATTAAAGAGGACGAAAACCGTGTCGGAATCGTCCCGTCTGGTGTTGAGGCACTGGTCGCTGCCGGACATACGGTGCTTGTTGAGACCGACGCGGGCGGGGGCATCGGTATCAAGGACGCGGATTATCGCGCCGCAGGTGCGATAATCGCGACTTCGGCGGAGGAAGTATACGCCCGCGGCGAAATGATCATCAAGGTCAAAGAGCCGCTTGCCGCGGAATATCCGCTCCTTCGCCCCGGTCAAATTTTATTTACATATTTTCACTTCGCCGCGTCCGAACCGCTGACGAAAGCGTGCCTCGAATCGGGTGCGATCTGTATCGCGTATGAGACCGTGGAGACGCCCGATGGTTTACTGCCCTTGCTTGCCCCGATGAGCGAGGTCGCCGGGCGCATGGCAGTGCAGGAAGGCGCGAAGTATCTCGAAAAAGCGATGGGCGGACGTGGCATTCTGCTTGGGGGCGTTCCCGGCGTGGCTCCGGCGAATGTTGTCATCATCGGCGGGGGGATGGTCGGTGCCGAGGCGGCAAAGATCGCGTCGGGAATGGGTGCGCGGGTGACTATTTTCGATGTTTCGCTTCCCCGATTGCGCTATCTCGACGATGTCATGCCCGCGAACGTCACGACGCTGTATTCTACGCGGGCGGCGATTCGCGAAAAGGCACTGGAAGCCGACCTTCTGATCGGCGCGGTACTTTTGCGCGGCGCGAAGGCACCGACGTTGATCCCGCGAACAACCGTTGCCATGATGAAACCTGGCGCGGTGATTGTGGACGTCGCGGTAGATCAGGGCGGCTGTATCGAAACGACGCACCCGACGACCCACAAAGAGCCTACTTACTTCGTGGACGGGGTTCTGCACTACGGCGTCGCTAATATGCCGGGAGCCGTACCCTACACCTCAACTTTTGCCCTCACGAATGCGACTTTACCGTACGCGCTCGCTATCGCGGGCAAGGGATGGAAAAAGGCACTCGCCGCGGACCCGGCGTTGCGGGGCGGATTGAACATCGCGGACGGGAAAATCACCCTTTCGATTCTCGCGGAACAATTTGGCGTAACATATGCCGCGCCTGAAACGTTATTAGGGTGAAAACTATCTCGCAGACTCTCGTCTGTTAATCCGTGGAAACAGAAAGTCCTATCATGCGCCGGAATCACGCCTTTACCCCTGCGAAACGTGCCTCAGGTGCGTTTACGCTCATCGAACTCCTCACTGTGATCGCCATTATCGCATTACTTGCGGCGATTATCTTCCCCGTTTTCGCGACGGTGCGTGGCAAGGCGCGGGCGACCGCCTGTCAGTCCAACCTGCGCCAACTCGGCACGGCGACGCAGATGTACATGCAGGATTACGACGGGATCATTCCTTTCGGGAAAGACGCGTCCGACGCGTATGTTCCCGCGATCTGGTCGGGAAACCCGGCGTGCGCAGCACTGCTCAAGGACATGCCGTTCCTGCATTTCAACAGCCCGGTCGTTTCTACGAAAGGCACGGATATTTCGCCGGAGCAGGAAGGTGTCCTGAACCCTTACACCAAAAATCGCGACATCTGGAAATGCGCGGGCGACACCGGCTTCGATTTCCTCGATAACAATGACAACTGCGCCGGACCGTGTCCGCTGGATGCGCGTCCCTCGATGTATGAAGCGTTCGGGGCGTCGTATCTGACCCGTACCGAACTCGCCTTCAAGCAGATCAATGTGGATTCGGTCAAGGGGACTACCTTCGAGGGCAAGGAGGTCGGACCCTCGCAGATCCAGTTCCTTTTCGACGGCAACGGTTCGTGGCACGGTTCGCCGATTTCCTTCGGACGTTCCGGACGCCGCTATATCATGCTGTATCTGGACGGTCACGTGAAAAACCTGACGTATGATCAGTATCAGGAAGCGTGGGGGACTAGCATCAGTGTCGGTTCGTCAACGCCTTCGGAGTCACCGTGTCTGTAGCGGATCGGATCCGTCACACGGAAGGTCCGGTACGGTTGCGGGCGAAGTGGGTTTTGCCGATAGATATGCCGCCCATCGAGAACGGCGAAGTGGTGATCGAGGACGGGCGTATCACCCACGTCGGAAAAGCGATCTCGCCCCGCGAACCGCACATTGATTTAGGGCTTTCCGCTATGCTGCCCGGTTTCGTCAATGTTCACGCGCATCTGGAGTACACCGTGATGCGCGGCTTGCTCGAAGACCTCGCTTTTTTCCCCTGGATTCGCATCCTGACCGCACTGAAAGCACGTTTATCGCTTGATGACTGGATCGCGTCGGCGACGATGGGTGCGGCGGAAATGCTGTCGGCGGGAATAACCACCGTCGCCGATGCTTGCGACGCCGGAGCGTCCCTTGCCGCGCTACTGGTCTCCGGCCAACGCGGTATTGTTTATCGCGAGGTATTCGGTATCGAGCGGGAACCGTCGCCGGAAAATGTGCTTGCCGTGTTGAAGCGCAAGATCGTTTCGATGGAGGAGCAGATAGAACGGCACCATGCCGACGAACGCATTAGCCTCGGTATCTCGCCACATGCCCCGTACACCGTCTCCCGCGAACTGTTCGGTATGTTGAGCGAGTACGCAAACCGCAAGGGGCTGCGGCAGTGTATCCATGTCGCAGAATCACCCGCCGAAAACGAATTGATCCGCCACGGGACCGGACCGTTCGCGGAGATGTTCGAGGCACGGGCGATTCACTGGGACGTGCCCGGTGTTTCCCCGACGCAGTACATCGCGCAGTGCGGCGGCTTTGATGCCCCGACACTTGCGGTTCATACGATCCATGTAGATGAAGCCGACGCCGAACTCCTCGCCGCGAAAAACGTCGCCGTCGCGCACTGCCCGAAATCGAACGGCAAACTCGGTTCCGGGTTCGCGCCCCTACGGACGCTGCTCAAAGCCGGTGTCGCCGTCGGACTGGGCACCGATTCCGTCGCGTCCAATAACACGAGCGATATGTTCGAGGAGATGCGCTCCGCCGTGTTTATCGCCCGCTCACGCGAACAAAAGCCGGACGTACTCTCCGCCCGCGACGCGCTCCACATGGCGACGCTCGGGGGCGCGAAGGCACTGGGAATGGACAGCGAAATCGGGTCGTTACGCGCCGGAAAACGCGCCGATATTTGCGTTGTCCGGTTGGATGGTTTACACTTGACTCCGACCGCCGACGACAACCCGCAAGCCGCTCTGGTTTATGCCGCCCGCGCATCCGATGTCGCGCTGACACTTGTGGACGGTCGCGTTCTATACGAAACCGGACATTACACTATGCTCGATATTGCCCGCCTCCGACCTTCTGTCGCCCATATCCGCACCCGGCTGTCGTCCGAGGCGCAAAAGGAGATAGCCCGCTTTGGCACGTAAACCGGCGCGATCTGCCGCGAAATCAGCGGGAACGGGTGGCGATGTACCCTCGTCCGGGGCAAGCGATGTAACGACCGGCTGGGTGACACTTCTCGTCGGCTTGTTCATCTGTGGTTTTCTATACTTTATCAACCACGACCCGAACCGGAACATGGGGTTTCACGAGTACAACCTCATCAATACGGCGTTCGTGCTCTGGGTACCGCTGATCGTCGGGATGCTTCTTTTGCGCCGTGAGCCGTCTGACATCGGCTTCAGCGTTGGCGACTTAGGGAAAGGGACGCTTGCCGCGCTTGTCTGTCTGGTGTTGTTTTGCCCGGTGATCTACTACTTCGCCGCACAGCCCGGTCCGCAATCGTATTATCTGCGCTGGATGCTCGGCTCCGGCGCGGTACAGAACCTTTTTCGCGATGCAACCGGCAACTTCACCGGCGGGCGCATTGACCCTCTGAACCTCATGTTCCACGAGATCGTCATGGG
>JACMIS010000502.1 GCA_014381035.1 Armatimonadota bacterium | reverse complement strand
TTCATGCAGGTGAATGGTCTGCTGGCGCACCTGCGTGACGCATGGGGAAAACTGACCGTGGTCGCCATCTCCATCGAAGCGTTGCCCGACCCGACCATTTCCCTCCCGGAACTCACGGCGTGGTGCGAGGAACACCAGAAAGCCGTGGTGGACTTCCATGAAGCCTACCGGCTTGCCGTACAGTACCGACGCGGCGACGATAAAGATGCCGCCGCGCCCCCCGTGCCGATTGCCGAGGTGCTCACCGATTTGCGGGACGCACAGCGCATTGCCGCCGGACGAGCCGCGTTTGACAACGAATATGAGTCGCTGGGAGTGCGTTATGGCGGGGCATACCGCGGAAAAGACACGGACTGGGCGGGGATCTTCGCCGGACTTGCTACCGCGTCACGCCTTCGTGCTTCCTTTGCCGGGAAACCGATCCCCGGCACTTTGATCGAACGACTCAGTGGTTCGCTGAGCGATAATGAAAAAGACGAGATAAGAATGGTCCGTCAGATGCTTCACGACGAAAACATGATGATGGCATCCGTTTTCGCCGAGCTGGACGACATCTTCAAGCCGGAGTACCTGGCGGTGGAGAAGGGGGGCGTTTCCACTACCCTTCCTGCGGCTACCTTTGGTGACATCACGGTCTGGACGACGACCCGCCTTGCCGCGACCGGGAATCTTTCGGTCGGGATGCAAGTACAATCCCTGCGTGATGAGTGCGCCGCACTCCGGTTGGAGGGCTTTTTCGACGCCGTGTTCAGCAACGCCGGATCGCTCACGCCGGAGATAACGGTGCAACTGTTCCGCGCCGGTTTTTACCGCGCCTGGGCGGAAGCGTCGTTAAGTGAAGTGTCCGGCATACTCCCATTTAGCGGCGCGGCGCACGAAGCGAAGATTGACCGCTTCCGCGATCTTGATCGGCATCAGATGGACGCCGTCCCGGGGTTGATTCGCGAGCTGGTGCGCGTCCGGTCGCCGAAAAACTATCCCGATGAGGTCAAGACTCTTAAAGGGCAGTTGGCACGGCGGCGCACCGGAGAAGTGCGGCGACTCCTTGCCGAGATTCCGAACCTGCTTTTCGCGCTGAAGCCGATTGTGATGATGAATCCGCTGTCGGTGCGCCTGTTCCTCGATGCCAACGCGCTGCACTTCGACGTGGTGCTGTTCGACGACGCATCACAGATCAGCACGGAAGATGCGATTGGCGCGATCCTGCGCGGGAATCAGGTCATTATCGCCGGAGACCCGAAACAGATCCCGCCCCTCGCGTTGCTGGTGGAGTCCGACAAGCCGTTCGAGAGCATTCTGGACGCCGCGAACGCCGTGGCGTCGAAAGACTCGGCGCACTTCGGTTCGCACGTCCTGCGCTGGCATTATCGTTCGCGGAACGAATCGCTGATCGCGTTCTCGCGCCGGTACTTCTACCCGGAACTGGTGTCGTTCCCGTCCGCGACCGTAGACTCGGCGATTGACTATGTCGAGACCGCAACGGACGAGATGGGGTTCGACCCCACCGGACCGGAAAAAGTGGTGGACGCGGTGCTCTCCTACGCGAAGGAACACCCCGAACATTCGATTGGTGTCGTCGCTCTGGACGACGCCGACTACGAGCGCATCACGGAAGAGATCGCCCGTCGCAAGGAAGCCGACCCGGAACTGTCGTTCCCCGGCGAGCACGACGAAAACGGCGAAGGCTTCTTCCTGAAAACGCTGGAGAACGTTCAGGGCGACGAGCGCGATATGGTCGTTCTGTATGTCGGGACCGACCCGAGCCGCTGCAAGCCGCTTTCCGCGTTCGGCGGCGAACGGCTACTCAACGTCGCCATTACCCGCGCCCGGTGCCGGATGGTCATTGTTTCGGCATATCTCCATAACGCGCCGACGCCGGATGATGTTGTCGAGCATCAGGGAATGCTCCTGTTGCGGTCGTTCCTGCGCTACGCAAAAGAGGGTGTGGACAAGACCGAAATCGGTTCGTCCGACGACCCGGCGGCGAGCCTGTTGTTACCCGGAACTCATATGCCCGACGTCCCGGCACCATCGGTGGTCGAAGGGGTTATCGAGAAACTGCTCCGGGAAAACGGGCATCAGCTGCGGCGACAGGTCGGGCTCAGCGAATACCGGGTCGACCTTGCCGTGGTGGACCCCGAAAAACCGGGAAGGTACCTGCTCGGAATCGAGTTCGACGGTCCGATGTACGCGACGGGCGAAACGGCCCGGCACCGTGACCGCTTGCGCGTAGACATGCTCCTGGATCGGGGCTGGAACCTGCACCGGGTCTGGGCACTCGACTTCGAAGCCGATCCGAAGCGGGAAATGTCGCGCATCGAAGCCGCCATCGCGCACGCCAAAAAGCACGGCGTCCCCCGATACGCACCAAATCCCGCCGCGTCTCGAAAAAAGACGCTGACGCACTAACGTTAGAGTAAAGAAATCACAAAACCGAACGCGCCCCGGCTGGAAAGGCGGGGCGCGTTCGGTTTTTCGTGGTCGGCGGAAATTGACTGTGATCTCAAAATCCCGTTCCGGATTTGCCACGGTATAGAATCGCGGGCGGGTCCACGACGCCTGCCGCTTTTTTCGCCGTGTGCTGGCGGCGGACATCCGCGAGCGAGTCCGGCGCGAGGTGGGGGACCGTCGCCGGGGTTTTGAACGCTTCGACGAAGACCGGTCGCCATATTTCCCAGTCGTGCGAGAAGTCAAAGACCATGATCCCCTGCGTTGTCGCGCCTGCCGCTTGCAGGGCGCGTTTCAGGTCGTCCGGGGTTTTGGTCTTGAAGTCGGCGAGCTGGATACCGGCATACGTCCATGACGCATCGTTGACGGCGCGGTTCGAGAACTGTCCTGCCGCTTCCACGGTCGCGCCAATGTCCTCGCCGCGTGCTACCGCGTCCGCGATGGTCGCGGTGGTGTAGTAGCAACCCGTCACCACGAAGTCGGTCAGTCCCGCCCAACCCGTTTGCTGGTACGACGGGTTTAGGAAGCGAAAGCCGGCTGAAAAATCGTCCGCTGCCCAGTTGGCACCGACATCGGGGTAATCGGGGTACCAGGAACCGACATAGGTGGCGAC
>JACMIS010000501.1 GCA_014381035.1 Armatimonadota bacterium | reverse complement strand
TTAATAATATATTTTATTTTCAATCTAATCTATTTTTTTCCCTTATCTCACTCTTCCACTCTCTCAACTTGGCGTCCTTGGCGTCTTAGCGGTTAAAAACTCCGGCTTCGGGGCAGTTGAGGTTTGGCACGATTTTCGCAAGAGGAACCTTGGGTGACCGCGAGCGGTCTTTTTACCTATCGGCAGACACGACATAGAAAGCGGTGTGCCGACGAGAAGCAACGGAAAACACTTTATGCAAAGCGAACGCATGGGAGACCTTTTTGTGCGCGGGGGGCTAATCACTTCCGACCAACTCTACAGCGCACTGGAAAAGCAAAAGCAATTAGGCGGCAACAAGCACCTCGGCGAAATGCTGGTTTCGATGGGCTTGGTGTCGGAGCGCGACCGGGTACGAATCCTCGGCGAACACTGGGGCGTGCCGTATGCCGACCTGACCGCCGAACCGATGAACCCGGTTGTCGCCACACTGATTTCGCAGGATCTCGCCCGCCGCTACAAAGTTATCCCCCTCAAATTGGAAGGTGCGAAACTTCATCTGGCGATGAAGAACCCGCTCGATATTTTCGCCACCGACGAAATCCGCGTAATCACCGGTAAAGAAGTCGTGCCGATTATCGCCACCGAGGAAGATATTCTATTCGCTATCGGTGAAGCGTTCCGAAACGAGGGAACCGAATCGGACGCGATCCTCAAAGAGTTCGAGGACGACGTTTCGATTGATACGCACCGCACCGACGAAGACAGACCAATTGACCAACTCAAGGAAATCGCGTCCGAGCCGCCGGTCGTCAAACTCGCCAACATGATTATCCAGCGGGCGATTGCGGAGAACGCTTCCGATATTCATATCGAGCCAAGCCGCGAACACTTAAAGGTGCGCTACCGGATTGACGGCATCCTGATTGACGGCTTGATTGTGCCGAAGTCCGCGCAAGCGTCGCTGTCGTCGCGGATTAAAATCATGGCGGACATGGACATCGCCGAGAAACGCGCCCCGCAGGACGGACGGATTTCCGCCGTGATTGACAACAAGCCGTTCGACTTCCGCGTCTCCACGCTCCCCGCGGTGTTCGGCGAAAAAATCGTGATGCGGGTGCTGGACAAGAGCAATATCAACGTCGGCTTGCACAAACTGGGGCTACTACCCCACACGTTCGATATGTTTGAGGGGATGCTGATGCGAACGTATGGCATTATTCTGGTGACGGGTCCGACGGGTTCGGGCAAGTCCACCACCCTGTATTCGTGCCTCGCCAAAGTGAACGCGGGCGACAAGAACATTCTGACGATTGAAGACCCGGTAGAGTACGAGCTCGCCGGAATCACGCAGGTCGGCGTCAACAAGAAGGCAGGCATGACGTTCGCGTCGGGCTTGCGCTCCATGCTCCGGCAAGACCCCGACATCATCATGGTCGGGGAAATGCGCGACCAAGAAACCGCGATGATTGCGATTGAAGCCGCGCTGACCGGACACCTTGTTTTCTCTACGCTCCACACGAACGACGCCCCCGGCGCGGTCGCCCGGCTAATGGATATGGGCGTCGAACCGTTCCTAATCGCCTCGGCGACGGTGGGAATCTTAGCGCAACGGCTTCTGCGCCGCGTCTGCGAAAAGTGCAAAACCACCTATGAGCCGCCGAAGGACGCCATTAAACGCCTCGGCATGAACCTCGACGATATGGAACGCTCCAAAGTCACGTTCTACCGGGGCAAGGGGTGCGACGTGTGCAAAGGCACGGGCTATAAAGGGCGCGTCGGTTGCTACGAACTGATGCCCGTGACCGACAAGGTGCGCGAACTGATACTCGCTCATGCGTCGGCGTATGCGATTCGGGAAGCGGCGGTCGAAGCGGGCATGAAGAGCATGAAAGAGGACGCGATGGAGAAAATCCTGCTCGGCATGACGACACTTGAGGAATCGCTCCGCGTGATTTACGCGGGTTAGAAGGCGGGGCTAATCGCCGCACTGTTTCAGTTTCGCTACTAATTTGTAAACATGAGTACCAAAGTCGGTCGGCCATCTTTGTTCAGGTGTAGCGTCCAACAGTTTTGCCCGCTTGAT
>JACMIS010000068.1 GCA_014381035.1 Armatimonadota bacterium | reverse complement strand
GGCTTGTCGCTTCACCGGGTAGGAGCCGGGGACGCACAGAGCGCGGAGTCCATCCTTCACCTTTTTGCCCGCCAGAATCGCGGCTGCGGAACGCAGGTCTTCGATGCGCCCGTTGGTGCAGGAACCGATGAACACCGTGTCGAGCATGATGTCGGTGATTTTCTGCCCCGGCGTCAGACCCATATACTCCAGGGCACGTTCCACGGACCGCCGGTCGGCGGGATCGGAAAAATCGTTCGGTGACGGCACCAAACCGGTAATAGGCGCGACCTGTCCCGGCGAAGTGCCCCACGAAACGTGTGGCGCGATCTCGTCGGCGTGGAGGGTGACTTCGGTATCGAATATCGCGCCGTCGTCGGTGCGCAGATTCTGCCATGCGGCGACGGCTGTCTCCCAATCCCCGCCCTGCGGCACATGGGGACGACCCGCGAGATACGCCCAGGTTTTTTCATCTGGTGCAATCATACCGGCGCGTGCCCCCGCTTCGATGCTCATATTGCAGATGGTCATACGCCCTTCCATCGAAAGCGAACGGATCGCCTCGCCCGCGTACTCGACCACATAGCCGGTCGCGCCGTCGGTGCCGATCTTGCCGATGATGGCGAGGATAATATCCTTCGCTGTCGCGCCCGGTCCCAACTTGCCGTCCACCGTGATACGCATGGTTTTCGGCGTGGATTGGGGAAGACACTGGGTAGCCAGAACATGCTCGACTTCGGACGTGCCGATTCCGAACGCCAGCGCACCGAACGCACCATGCGTGGAAGTGTGCGAATCACCGCAGACGATAGTCATGCCGGGTTGGGTCAAACCGAGTTCGGGACCAATAACATGAACGATGCCTTGTTTCGGGGAATGAATATCAAACAACGTCACGCCAAACTCGCGGCAGTTCTGCGACAGAGTCTCCATTTGCAGACGCGAAATATCGTCCGCGATAGGGAGAAGGCGGCTGGTTGTCGGGACATTGTGGTCCATGGTGGCAACAGTACGCTCGGGGCGACGCACCTGGCGACCGGTAAGACGAAGCCCTTCGAAGGCTTGCGGCGACGTGACCTCATGGACAAGGTGCAGGTCAATATAGAGCAGAGCAGGCTGTCCCGTCTCCTCGCGCACGACATGTGCGTTCCAAATCTTCTCAAAAAGCGTTTGCGGCATGAAACAAATCTTTCCACGCGGCACCGGGGAAGACGGCGTCACGGTGTAGGTTGCGTTTATTATACGCCACCGCGATTTCCCCTGTCCAACGAATAATTGTTATGTGATAGATAGGCTTGGGTTATCTATCTATGGGAATACCGCGAGTTGAAGTGGGGTAACCTTCTCGCGTCCCGGCATTCCCGCCCAGGGAAATCGAGATAATATCCTGTCCGCCTCTGCCTCTTTAACCTTCCTCCTTAAGAAGATATACAAAATACAAGCGTGCCGCCGCTGCTTTCGGATTTTTGGCGAGACGTTTTTGCGCCGCGTCGCGGCACTCGGCGTAATCCGACGATTTCAGAAACCGCATCGCCGTCAACAAAAGCAGATCAAGGGCAAGTTTGGCGCGTTCGGGATCGTTGTTGAGTTCATCAAGCCAGACGCGATCCCCGAGGCGGAGCGCGGCAGTCAGCGAATGGTGGGGGGACTGGACTGGACGTTGCCCGCTGACGTGCCGGAGAGGGGAGCGCGGTTAAGCCCGCGATGATTTCCAGCAGAGCGATGCCGGAAAAGGTGGAAAAGGGGAATGACTTTTTTGCATTGGTATATACCATTTTACCGCGACTGAAATACACCGCCAAATGAAGATCCCTCAGAGTGCTTTGATATACTGACAGAGTGCCAAAAAACATCTCCGCCGCCGAATTCACGAGACCTGCCGTCTATTTCCCGTTGAGTCGGGGACGCTTCACGGTTGCACCGGGGTTTTCGCCGATGACTACGTCGTTCGGGAACGGCGCGATGGATTCCCGCGTTTTTCAAATAGACCGCGATTTCACCCGGTTTCGGCTAAATACGATGCAGGCACGGGCGGAGCGACTCGGAAAATACGTTTGCTGCGATCCAAAATTCGACCGGTTTGCGCCGAGGGTGTGCGAGGCGATCATCACGCGTTTGTTCGTGGAATATCCCGCGTATTTCGATTTGCAAATCGAATCCAGACAACAGTATATTCTGATTTGCCGTTTGACCGGAGACAGACTCCGATTTGACCGGGACACACAGCTGTTAGATGTGGAGAGTCGGGAATCACCGGTTCCCATTTATCGGAACGCTTTCGATGCACTGGTATCTCAAGTCCCCGAAGATATGGCGGTCGTCGCGTTGCCCGAAGGAGAGCCCGATGTGAACGTCGCGCTTCATGTCACTGCCCCGAGCCATTGGGCTCCCGAGGAAAAGATGGGCGCGTCGTTTTTGCAGACGCACGCCGCGATTCCTCACTTTGAGCGCGTCGCCGGGGCATCGGCTACCTTGCTGGAAACGGTACTTACCCGCCGACCGGTGGTGCGATTCAACTGGGGGATCGAGTTCACGGACCGACTGAATCTACACCCGGAACCGCCTCCCGGCACCGACGCCGAGGAATGGAACCGTCGCCGCCCCCGATTATCCGACGAATGTCCGGTCTATCTCCGGATCGAGCGACAAGTGTTGTGGGG
>JACMIS010000067.1 GCA_014381035.1 Armatimonadota bacterium | reverse complement strand
GCACCGACGTTTCCAAAGAAGCCGCCGACGTGATTCTGACCGACGACAACTTTGCCACGATTGTCGTGGCGGTCGAGGAAGGACGCGCCATTTTCGACAACATCCGCAAGTTCCTGCGCTTCCTGCTGTCGTCGAATATCGGCGAGGTGATGACCATGTTTTTCGGCGTCCTGTTGGCGAAAGTCATCGGGTTGGATGCACCCGGTAACGCGGTGGTTTTGCCGCTTCTGGCGACGCAGATTCTTTGGGTCAATCTTGTCACCGACGGTGCGCCCGCGCTCGCGCTTGGCGTTGACCGCGCCGAATCCGGTTTAATGGCGCGTTCCCCGCGCCCGGTCGGTGAGGGAGTCACAACGGCACGTATGTGGGCGGGCGTGGTTTTCGTCGGCGCGATTATGGCGGTCGGCACGCTGCTGGTTCTGGATGCATCGCTTCCGGGCGGCTTGATAGCCGGTTCGGGGAGCCTGCGCTACGGGCAAACGATGGCGTTCACAACGCTGGTGCTGTTCCAACTGTTCAACGTTTTCAACGCCCGGTCGGGGGAACAAAGTGCGTTCGTCGGGCTTTTCCATAACCGCTACCTATGGGGCGCGGTCGGCTTGTCGCTCGCGCTACAGGTCGCTGCCATTTACACGCCATTTTTGCAGAACGCCTTCTCGACAGTGAGCCTGAATGCGGGCGATTGGCTCCGGTGCGCGGCGGTGGCAAGTTCGGTGTTATGGCTCCGTGAACTGAGTAAAATCGTCGCTCGCGCCATGGACAAGCGGCGAGGCTAAAAAGAAGGCACTTTGGGCAGATAGTACCAGCAAGACTGCGGAAGCCGTTCTTCACGCGGCGGAATATGCTGGAACCAAAACTGATCATGAGTGTCCGGGCGTCCAGACAAATGCAAAGCGTTCACGATCTGTGTTGGCTGTCGGGGAGGACTTGTTTCAGACTATGCATCACAGTGTGGGCAGTTCATCCATTGCACTATGAAGAATTATTCGCTGTTCGCTGCTCTGTATACGCGGTTCGATGAGCATACATTGTTCGATGAGCGACACTCGCCCGCCACCGTCCAGCGCACACGGCCACGTGTAGCATCGACGAGGGAGTATTGATAGCAGTTTTGCGGACTGTCAACACCCCTCGTACGCGCACAAAGCCACACTATGCAAAGAGTAGGCGAGCCTTGTCCCGTCCAGCACAAAGCAGCATCTCGACCGCCTCTTCGGACAAGGCAATTTCGGACGCATCGCCACTCTGCCACGGGAATCGTGCGAATCAGAAAAATGAGCGAGCAGGAGCGTCTTCGGCTTGTGGGCGAACTCACGGATTTGTATGGCGCGGGACCGGGGGCTGTGTTGTTGGACTGCCGTACCCCCGGCGCGGATGCGTTCACGGTGTTCCCCGAGCAGGAAGATAGGAAACCGGCAGGACATTCGTCTGCTCGCGCACATCAAAACCAGGATGCCACCCCGCTGGATGCGTCTCGCAGGTCACGGGAGTGCGCGGAAAAAAGGAAGCGGTTCGTTGCCCCCGGCTGGACCGCTTCCTTTATGGGACCCGTTTTACACCCCCACCCCCCTATGGCTCGAAAAAAGAGTACGGGGGCATGGCTAGCCTGTTTGCGAACGAACAAGTTGCGAGAAAGCCGCCACCCGCGCACCTTAATAGCGCGGCGATTTACCATTTGGTATTCCTGGTCACTAACCTATGGGATTCTCTCCTGTTAACGTGTGCACCAACGCGCGACACGGTGGACCAACGGTGCTGGCACGGCAACTACGCAGGACGAATCACGCGGGGAGGCGAACTATAGCGGGCAAGGAACTCCCCGCCATGTCTATCCGCCGCGCTCTTCGCCGGTACGCCCCAGCCCTGCTCGCCGCAGTACCCTTCCTGCCCCTGTGCGCCGGTACGGCACCCCCGGCAGCGACGAAGAAGCCGGTTATGAGGATTTACTTTATCCCGTTCCGCGCCGAGACATATATTCCCGTCACGCCTGAAACCATAGACGATGGGGCGGAGCCGATCTTAGTGACTTCCCCCGCCGTCGCCGAGCAGATCATCGCCCTGGTGCAGAAACAAGCCGGTCCCGGCGAAGCGGCGGCGACTACGGACGGCTCGTTCAACAGAAATGCGACCCGCCTCCTGGTGCAGTGGAACGGCGGCGGTCAGAGTCCCTTCCTCGCTCGCATCTTCGTGGACCAGAAAGGCGTCGCGCTATTGGGATGGCACTCCTACGTCCTCTCCCACGACTCTTTCAAGCGACTCGATTCTCTGCTGACAAACCTGCGTGTCAAACAGGACGCTGAGGTTGCCGCGCGGCAGGAACGGGCGAGACCAGCACTCGCCAAAGCGGCGGATTGGAGCGACCTGGTCGCCATACGTCGGCTCCTGGCAGCCGGGGCGGACCCGAACGTACGCGACACGGAGCAGGAGGGGCGGATGACGCCGCTCATGCACGCCGCCCATTCGGGAAACGTGCCTGCCTGTGACGCACTGCTACGCCGGGGGGCGAAGATTGAAACCAAGGACAAATACGGCTTCACCGCCCTGACGTACGCCGCGATGAACCAGAAGCGGAACACTTTCGATCTGTTGCTCCGGCGCGGCGCGTCTGTCAAGGGCATCCCAGGGGAGCGGGCGCTGCTCTACGCGGCGGGCGGCGGGGACCGCGACATGGTTTTGCGGCTCCTGAAGCGCGGGGTGAACGCCAACTGCCGCAACACGGACGATGAGATGGAGAACGAAACCCCGCTGATAAGGGCTGCGGTCAAGGGCGATGTCGCGACAGCGCGGATTCTAATACGGCACGGGGCGAGGGTTGATTTGCAGGACGAGATCGGTCGTACCGCACTGACATGGGCGGCCATACGCGGTGACGACGCGATGGCACGCATGCTCCTTGACGGCGGCGCGAAGGTCAATTCCGGGCTACTCTACGGCGGCACGCCACTGACGCTGGCGATCCGGAATAGTCGGGTGTCTATGGTGCGCCTCCTGTTGGAGCGTGGAGCGACGGT
>JACMIS010000500.1 GCA_014381035.1 Armatimonadota bacterium | reverse complement strand
CATGGAAGCGTTCGCGGGGGCGATGTTACGCGACATCGCCAGCAGAAGCGAGACGGTCAGTTCGGCGGCGGCGATGGTGTTGCCTTCGGGGGAGTTGACGACTAAAACGCCGCGCTGTGTCGCCCGCTCGACATCGATGTTATCCACGCCGACGCCCGCCCGCCCGATGATCTTCAGGTTCGTCGCCGCGTCTAAAACTTCGGCGGTGACCTTGGTTTCCGAGCGCACCGCGAGCGCGTCGTACTGCCCGATGATCGAAAGGAGTTCGTCTTTCGGTAGCCCGGTGCGCACATCGACATCAAAGCCCGCGCGTTGCAGGATCTGTATTCCCTCGCTCGCAATCGGGTCGCTGACCAGTATCTTTGCCATAAGTTTGTCGTTCCTCCGGTCAGCGACGCTGCTTAATGGTCAAAGATAGATTCCCGACCGACCGCCTGTGTTTTCGTTTCATTATCACGCCGGGCGGGGGCGTTGTCAAACGGCGCGGTGCCGGTCAGGTGGATATCATCTTGATTTTCCGGGGCATGAATGCCCCGAAAAATCAAGATGATATCCACCTGCGGTGCCGGAGATCGGGCATCGGGTCTATTTCCCATTCGCCGATAGCGTCAAGCCGGTCGCGGTAGGTATCAAAAAACGCTTCTGAGAACATTCCCATAGACTCCCAAAATCGTACCCCTATCAGTGTCAGCCTACGCTCACTGCGGCGCGGGATTTTCACCATCCCCTCTCCTAGTAGGAAACTTCGGTCACGGCAACTTCCAGGCGGTAGAGCGGATACGCGGCGGCGGGAGGCGGATCTATCGAGGTTCGTAGCGTTTTCTGAATCTCTTTGTCGACGGAGAGCGAAATCGTTTGGATCGGATTCCATTCCCCCTGTTTTCCTAGTCCAGTGATTTTTTTGACTTCACCAGTAGCAATCGCACCCCCAGAGAACAACCGCAGAGACAATGACAACGTAAGCGATACGGAACCGTCGACGTTCAAGTGGGGTGTCACACCGAGTTTCGTCTCGGACTTGTCAAAGAAGTTTGTCACACAGGTTGCCGGGGTGTCATTGCGCGTGATGATGGTCGGAGTTTGAAGAATCGATTCCTTCGGTACTCCCTTCTCAGATAGTCGAATTTCGATCAGTCGCGCACTCACCTGCACCACACGTGGCTTGACATCTAGGTATCGTACCAACTCTAACAGTAGCTCCACATCGTCGGGAGTCCCACGGATTGTGAGAGTGTTATCGCTATCTTTTGCTGCCAACAGCTCGGTTATTCCTACACGAAGCTTTGAGGTCGATCTATCAGCCTCCGTGTCAACGAACTTCGTCTTGATGAAATATACCAATTGCGAAGGAAGGAGGTGTTTCGGAGAGACCGTTCTAACGATAGTGTCGGTGGATGCTGCGGAGCTACTGGGCGCGGTCTGTGCTGCCACAGGAGACAATGGTATCACGACAGCGGATAGCCCAAAAATGAGAATGCCCGACATCAACGTAGTACAATTATGTATCTTCATACATCCTTCTTTCTGGACAGGAAATTTCGAGCCATTTCGACACAATGGTGTTCGGAATGTCTGACGATTCTATTTTCATCATCGACACATCACTTTCCTACCAATATGCTCCGATAGGTCATCAAATAATGAGCGCGACGTATTCACTTTCTTCCGGCGCGTAGACGAATAAGGACCATGATACACTGAGAATGTTATGGACCTCGAATCCCTACGTCTTTTTGTTGATCTTGCCGATACGCACTCGTTTAGCAAGACTGCGGAACGTTCCTATATGTCGCAGTCGGCGGTTTCCCAGCGTATTCGCTCTCTGGAGCAGGAGTTCGGCTATGTTTTAGTGGAGCGGGGCAAGGGTCGCCCGGGCGCCCATTTTACCGAAGCCGGGATACGCCTTCTCGCGGGTGCCCGCGAACTACTCGGGCGAGCCGACGAACTCAAGCGCGAGATGGCGGAACTGTCCGGCGCGGTGAGCGGTTCCTTGCGCGTCGCGACGGTGTACAGCATCGGGCTACACGCGCTGACTCCGGCGATCTCGCAGTACCTTGCCGAGTTTCCGCAGGTGAACCTGCATGTGGAGTATTTGCGCACCAACCGGATCTACGAGGCGGTTCTTGCCGGGACGATTGATTGCGGGATCGTTGCCTGTCCCAAAGCGGTGCCACAGGTAGAGGTGATCCCGCTCCATACCGAAACCCTTGCCCTGATCCTGCCCCCGGACCACCCGCTTGCCAGTCGCGAATCGGTGCCGCTTATCGAGCTGGACGGGATGCCGTTCGTGGCGTTCGATCACGATATTCCGACGCGGGGTCTGATTGACACCGCGCTCAAGGAAGCCGGGGCGTCGGTCGAGATCGTGCATGAGTTCGATAACATCGAGACCGTGAAGCGCGTCGTGGAGATCGGACTGGGGATCTCGCTGGTCCCCGAAGCCACGGTGATGCGGGAGGTGCATGACGGCACCCTGATCGTGCGCCCGCTGGAGGGAGTGACGATACAGCGTCCGACCGGGATTTTGCTGAAAAAGGGTCGCGTTCCTTCCAACGCCCTTTCCCGCTTCATGCGCGTTTTGAGCGAAACCCTGGCGAGTGAGGAGACTCTTCCCGGATTGAAGCGCGAATTGCGGAAGGAAAACGCGGCGCGGTTAGTTAAGTAGGGTTGTGAAAGGGGTGTGCGATCCACAGCGACCGAAGTACCGCACACTTGATGACACATTTATGCGCTTTTCCCTGTCCGCATCGTTTCGCGCCTTGATTCCGGTCGCCGCACTCGCTTTCGCTTGCGGTGCCGCATTCGCGGAAGATTACGACTATACATTCGGTGCCGACGCCCGCGCCTTCGCCATGGGCGGTGCCGGTCTTGCCACTACCCGCAACCAGCCGTCCAACGAGCGTCGTTTCAACCCCGCTTCGCTTGCCTTCACACCGAAAGGTTTCGCGATCTATTCACCCTCGTTCAGTTTCCGCGCCGACGGCGCGATTTCGACGACGAAAGCGTACAGTTACCTTTTTAGCGGGGCGGAAATCGGGGAAACGACCGATCTGATCCGCCGCTACGGCGAGGAAGACAGCGTCTTCGGTTTCAACACGAATATCGGATTCCGGGTCGGTTCGTTCGAACTACTGGTACAAGGCGTCGCGAAATCCCGACTCCTGCCCAACGCTTCGTTGCAAAACTGGGCGCGGGCGGGCGCGAACCTGAGCAACGTCCCGTCCGACGCACAAGCCGATGTTCTGGCGGCGGGCTACCTGACACTTCCTTCGCTCGCCTATGCGATCAAGTTGCCTTCCCGTTCCGAAAAAGCCGCGGACGGCACGGAGATTGTCGATAAAGGCTACGACAGCGCGGTCGGTCTGCGGGTGCGCGTTCTGCAAACCTACTACACGCGTTATTTTTTGAACCAGACCGCCGTATTGGGAAATATCAACCCGCTTCGCGCTCCGGAACTGGGCGGGCGGGATTATCTCAAGGATACCGGCGTCGCGGCGGATGTCGGCTTCCTGTTCCGTCCGCGCGCGGGCAAAGGGGTCAGTGCCGCGCTGGTGGTCAACAATCTGGTCAAGCCGAACTCGACTTTCCGTGCGGTCAACGCCGGATTGCAACAATATCAGGGGCGCGTCAATGATAACGAGGAGTTCGACCTTCTGCAAACCACGGTGTCGGGAGGCGCGGCTCTGGAAACCGGCGGACTGACTATCGCCGCCGATTTAATGGATATTACGTCGGCGACTCGCCCGGTAGACCTGCGCTTTGGGGCGGAGCAACAACTCGGCAAATCGTTCGCCCTGCGCGGCGGTTACTCGTCCAACACCGGCGTCACCGGCGGATTCGGGCTCTTCGGATTTAACTTCGCGTTCGGCGAACGCCTTCCGCTGGAAATCAATAAGAGCATCCGGTTCTGAAGAACAGGTTGTCGGGGGCAGTCCCGGAAGAGCCACTTGATTCCCGGTATCTGGCTCTTCCCTGTCCCCGGTAACCTGCCCCCTAATTACCATCCCCCGCCCCTTGAAAATTATTTTCCGCGAAAATAAAAAACCCTGTAAGAAATCGTTCTTGCTTTCCGTTACTCGGTGCGAAGGGAAACGATTTTTGATGACGATTTTTGCTCGACTTGTTTTTGTTGTTTCTATCGCGATAGCTGGTATCGCGTCGGTGAACGCGCAATCGCAGCGCGTTCCTCTTCCGGTAACGCCGGTCAAGTCCCCGGTGCGCACTTCGACACGCACAGTATCGGCAGTTATCGCGGCGGTGAACGCCCCGGCGAGGACGGTCAGTTTGCGTATCGCGCCCGACAACGCGCTGCTCCAAACAACGCCAACCGAAGTCGTGGTCGCGGTACAGGATGTGACCTGCCGACCGCTGAAAAACAACGGTGCGGCGACACTCGCCGATTTCGCCGTTGGAGAACGGGTGGTCGCGCGATTGACATGGCGAACCGCACCGGAACGGGTCGTCGTGCTCCGAGATCTGTACGATATGGTGTCCTACGCCGAGCGGCAGCGACAGGGCAAAGAGATCTGTGTCGGGGTCGTGGATCTGTTTACGGCGACGGAGCTTGCCGTGCGGCGCGGCGACGGCAAGGTGATCGCCTTTCGGGTGAGCGACAAAACGCGTCTGGTCAAGAACGACGCACCGGCGAACCTCGCGGCGTTCCCGGTCGGTTCGCCCGTCGCCGTCAAGCCGCGCCGTTTGCCTGGGGGCGATCTGCAGGCGAATATCGTCGGTGGGACGGCGCAGGAAGTCAACTGGGCATACCGCGATACACTGACGACGTGGACCGGTGGTGTCACCAGTATTCAGGGCGACGAGCGCAACGGTGCCGTGATCTCCTTGCGGCGGGAGGATGGCGCGAGGCGACAGTTCCTGCTCCCGGTCGGCGTGAAATTCAAGCAAGGGCGTTCCGAACTGCCGTGGCGGCTCCTGCCCGGTGCGACGATCACGGCGCATCTTGTCAAAGCCGTGGAGAAGGACGGGATGCGCTACGCCGATGAGATAAAGGTGGCGTCACGCCGCACCCCCAAATACACCGAGGATGCCGTAGAGGAACCGTGAGCGATCTTCCCACCGATCTGCAGACCCTGCGCGAACGAATCGCCGCCCTTCCCGAAAAACTTCGGGTGGAGGGTGATGACGACAACGGGACCGACGTTTCCAAAACGGACGGACCGCTGCATGTCATCGCCCGGCAGGGACGGTTGATTCTGCGGCTGACCGCCGCTGTGGAAGCCACGGAGACGCGGCTCAAGACACAAGAGGAAATGGGGGCGTCCCTTGCTACCGCACAGACGGCTGCCGCGCAAGCCGAGGAGGAGACCCGGCGCGTCCTGCGCGAAACCGCACTCCCGCTGATGGACGCCCTCGATTTCGCGGCGACGGCGGCAAGTACGTCCGGTGACGCCGCACTGGCAAACGCCATCGCCGGAGCACGGCGCGACGGGCTTAGACGCCTCGCGGGGGTCGGCATATCCGAGATCCCGGCGACCTCGGGTACTTTGTTCGACGGGCGATTGCACGAGGCGGTAGAGTCCCGCCCCGCCCCACCCGGCTCTTCCATCGCGCAATACGCCATTCTCGCCGTCGTGCGCCCCGGCTACCAACGCGGCACCGACATCCTGCGCCGCGCCACGGTGATTACGGCAGGTTAGGTTGTTGGGTGTCGTTTCATTGTTGATAACAACCCAACAACCTAACCCGCGTTTCATCGGGCTTCGCAGACGGGTAACCTTCTTTTATGGGAACATGGCGTTTGTAAGACTCTTCTGAAAACGCCATCCGCGACGGAGGTTGTATTTCATGGCTACGCAACGTTTTTCGGCACCCGATATATCTCCCGCGACGCCTCCCGGTCGCTACCACGGTTACGCCATCGCGACCGGTATCCTGCTCCTCGGAATGTTCTCGGTCGCTTCGGCAAACTGGGGAGAAACAGTCGCCACTCCACCGGACGCCCTCGTCGCCGCGCAGGAACGTGCGGCAGTCAGTGGGGATGATGAGTTAGCCCTCTCTGCATTGGAACAACTGCGTTCCGGGAATCCGGAAAACGCCGTGTATTCGTACATGATCGCCGGACACTACGCGCGTCGTCACGAATGGCAACCGGCAATCGCGGCACTGGATCGGGGCAACAAAGCGACGCGTTTACGCCTCGCGGAATCGGCGACCAGCACCGGGAGTTATCCCGCGCTGCCCGTTCTGCGGCAACTCGTTACCCGTTGTACGGAAGAAGCGACACGGCGTAGCGACGAGACCGGCGAATCCCTGCTACGAGAATCCGGAATACTTGCCAGCCGCCTCGCCCGCGAGGCGACGCCCTGTGACCTACCGGTATTGCAGAACGCCGGGTCGGCGTGGCAGACTGTGGAGCGGGCAAGGATAGCAGTGTGGGAGCGTGACGAGCGTTTCCCGGACGCGGAAGCCGCCCGCGCCCGCCTCGCCACCCGCAAAAAGTGGTGGCAACACGTCAACGAACAGACGGCGCGAGTGGACATCGCCGACACCGCCATACGCGAGCAGGTGGCACTTCAGTTACGGCAAGAGATAGGCGATTAAGCGGTTGGCTGATCGGGTTTTCAGGTTGCCATGTCGTCACCCGCCTACCAGGGACCCGGTAGCCTGAAAACCCAATCACCTGATCCTCTACTTCGGAATCGGCTTGCCCATCTGTTTGTAGACGGCTTCGATCCGCTTGATGTCGCCTGCGGCGTTTTTATTCGTGGCATCCAATTTTACTGCCTGGCGTAGCAGAGTCAACGCTTCGGGGTACTTCTTGACCGGCGGAATCGCGGGATCGTTCATGACTCCCCGAGCCAGTGCGGTCAAGGACGCCGAGTGCGCTTTTTTGGCGACCGGGCTTTTGGGCGACTTATTCAGCGCGACTTGCGTCGTCGCCACTTTTTTGCGCAGAGCGACTACCGGGGACGCCGTCGCAACCGGGGCGGGAGGAGCCGGTGTGGCATTGCCCGGTATCGGTTCGGGTGTCGCTCCGGGGACGGGTCCTGCTACGGTCAGCGATTTCGGCTTTGCGTCCGCTTCCGCGCCAAGTGGTTCGCCTGCCGCGTCTGCCTCGGCTTTGTCATTGAAATTGGCGAACGTCAACATATTCTTCTTGTAAAACTTGCCGCGGTAGTTGCGCTTGCCACCTCCGGCAACGCTCACATGGCAATAGCCACATTTAACGCCTTCTTTTTCGGTGTAGGCGGGGAACGCCTGCACCGGCGCTGGTTTGCCAACGAGTGCGACGGACGCGACACATACCGTAGCGGTTACGGTCAACGCAGTGATTGCGAAACGAGTATCGAAACGAAAATGAAACATCAGGAAAAATCAGCCTCCTTGCGAACATGCAAACCGAAGTAGCTGCACCAGTAGAACGCGGCTACAGGGAATAATATCTCGTTCTTCTTAGAGGCTGTTTTCTCCTCCCGAGGTTCAGACTTTTCGGGACAAATCTAACTGGGTCGTCAAAAAAGACGCCACCTCCGCCAGACTCTCCCGCGAAACCTCGTGCGCCATCGCGTATTCGTGATAGGTCAGGTTCACCGGCAAACGCGATAACTCGGTCTGAACCCGCCGCCCCTCCGCAATAGTCAGAACGCGATCATAGATACCGTGAACGGCGAGAATGGGAAGCCCCGCGAGTCGTGCATCCTCTGCCCGCTCGGTGAGTGTCGCTTCGATCAGCCGCCCGCTCATCGCGGCGACCCCTGCGACCGTTTCCGGCGCGTGTAGCGCGAGATACAGGCTCATGATCGCGCCCTGCGAGAACCCGGTCAGATACACGCGGTCGGCATCCACACCGTATGCCGCGATGACTTCGCCGATGAATGTCTGCAAAAGATCACGGCTCGTTCGTGCCTTGGATTCATCCGCGATGGGACCGTCCGGTGTAAAATCCACCGGATACCAGCCGAATCCCCCTCCGTGCGTGAGCGGCGCGCGAACCGACACGACGAAAAACCGCCCGTCCAACTCATTCGCCAGCCCGAACAGATCGCGTTCATGGCTCCCCACGCCGTGCAAAAGCAACAACAGCGGCGGTTTCTCCCCATCTTTCGGAGCGATGCGCGGCGGGCGTGTCAAATGTGTCAACGACAAAGTATTCGATGGTTGCATAGTCAATTATCTCCAAGTTCTATACATCCCAGCGGGCGGTGAGTTCCCCGTCTGAATCGGGTCGGAATCCCCTAAACTTCGCTTGCATTAGCACTACGGGAATCAACGCTTTTTACAGCGGGATCGTCCCTCATCGCAGTCCTATAGAATTCAGGGTCGCCCAACAAATCTTCCACCACGCGGTCATCAAGCAGGTCACGATGCCACCAATGATTGCAATTTTCGGCGGTTTCCATCGAGTAAACTTTGTTTTCCGCGAAGCCGAAAAAGTAAACCAATACAGGTAGCAACAGTCGCCGATCTTCTGCCTGTCGCACTGTCAACCATTCCTGTTCGCTGAGTCGTGTATTCGATGCGTCACCATCACGTATATATCCTCCCCGAAAATGGGAAAGTGTATTTACCAGCGGATGATTCATGGGCAGTTGTGTATACTTTACCGCCTCCTCAAATACTTGTTCGCGACCGCCAGCTTGTTGTCCGAAGAGGTGAAGGCTGTATAGAAGCGTTGCTTGCTCGTCGGGGGGAAGTGATTCATGCCACTGATTGAAACCCGCCAGGTCTATCCGCCCACGGATCAGCTGATTCATCCGAATCAGGTCCGTGAGTTCCATAGAGATAGTGCCATGGTGGAGTTTAAGCAATTAATTCCTCGATCTCCTTGCTACGCCCTTGTCAAAATCCTCGACAAGGGCGTGCCGGATTGGATTACGCCATTCGTGGGAGTGCGGCGTTGATGTCGGAACGCCATGCCGCGACCAGGCTGTCCTCGTAAGGACCGGCGGGGGTTGCGTCGGTATCGGCGACTTTGTTGTTCTCGTCCATCCAGGCGATGTTGCGGGCGACGCCCTCGCGGAACGAGACGGTCTGCCCGGTGTATGGGGCGGGTCCGCTCGCCGTGTCGCGCTTGATTTTACCGTTGTCGAAGATGCTCGGATAGGCGAAGATTTCATAGGTGCCGCCGGTCAGCGCGGGCGCGACCTCGCGCAGAATGTCGGTCGGGATGTAGCACGGGTCGAACGTCCCCCCGGCGACTTCCGCCGCGATCTTATGGTAATCGTTCCAGGTAAACCATTCGTCCGCCGTAATGTTGTATGCCTGCCCTTTGCACGCGTCCACGCCCATCGTCGCGATAAAGCCGCGCCCGACATCGTCCACGTGGCACGACGCCCAGAGCGAGGTTCCGTCGCCGTGAACCACAACCGGCTTGTTTTTGCGCACCCGGTCCAGGAATGTCTCGTGCTTACCCCAGGAGCGGATCACGTTGCCGCCTTCGCCGTAGGAGTGCGACGGACGCAGGATCGTTACCGGGAAACCGTTCGCTTCGTGCGCAGCAAATAGCAACTCCTCGCACTTGATCTTGTTTTTGCCGTAGCCCCCGATGCTGTGGAACGGCTCATGCTCCGGCGTCGGGATCAGGGTCGGCGGTCCGCTGTACACGCAGACCGTGGAGCAGTGCAAAAACTGCCCGCACCGCCCTTTGAACGCGCGGATCGCCGACGCCGTATCGTCCGGCGAGAACGCGACCATGTCCACGACAACATCAAAGGTTTTGTCCGAGAACGTGTTCTCGAAAGTCGCGTAGTCTTTGCGGTCGCCGAGGATGACTTCATAAGTACCTTCCTCCAGCCGAGATTCCGATTTGCCACGGTTGAAACAGGTAACCTGATGCCCGTCCGCGATGAGTCGCCGCGCCGTAGCGGTAGAGATAAGACCGGTGCCACCGATGAAAAGTATGTGCATGCGCGTATTATAGCCGCAAACGGCGCGAAATTACTCGGCGTTCAAGGGGGAGAAACAAACGCGGGACGTAGCGCGGGGACGACACGAACGCCGAGCAGTTCGATGGATCGCATGAGTTTCGCGTGAGACAAATCCGCGACGTCCATCTGGAAAGACACACGCGAAATACCGCCCAGTGCCTCGCTGTGGCGAGCGATCTTCGCCGCTACTTCCTCGGGACTCCCGATTAGCATTGCCCCTTCGGGAGTCATCTGGGCGTCGAACCCGGCACGCGTCACCGGCGACCAGCTCCGCTCCTTGCCGATACGGGTGAACATCCGAGCGTAGCCGGGAAAGAAGTCGGCGACAGCCTGTTGCGTCGTCTCCGCGACATACCCAAGAGAGTGTAAGCCGACCTTCAATGTCTCCGGGGAGTGCCCCGCCCGCTTTCCCGCCTCCCGGTAAAGGTCGACGAGGGGACGGAATCGATGCGTTTCTCCGCCGATGATGGCGACCATGAGCGGTAACCCGAGTACCCCAGCGCGGGCGAATGAGGTGGGCGTCCCGCCAACTCCCAGCCAGATGGGCAACCGATCCTGCATCGGTCTCGGGTAAACGCCCTGACCGGTGAGCGAGGCGCGATGCTTTCCCGACCAGTGAACGTGTTCGTTGTCGCGCAGATGTAGAAGCAGATCAAGATTCTCGGCGAAAAGCGAGTCGTAATCTTTGAGCTGTAAGCCGAACAAAGGAAAAGATTCGGTGAACGAACCGCGCCCGACGACGATCTCCGCCCGCCCCTGCGAAATGAGATCAAGCGTGGCGAAGTTTTGGAACACACGCACCGGATCGGCGGCACTGAGCACCGTCACCGCACTGGTGAGACGGATACGGCGCGTTCTCGCCGCCGCCGCCGCCAGAATCACGGCAGGAGCGGAGTCGAGAAACTCCCGCCGGTGGTGTTCCCCAATCCCGAACACGTCCAGACCCGCCTGATCGGCGTGTTCGATCCGTTCCAGCAACTGGTGCATGGCATCTGCCCCGCTCATGGGGTTGTCCGTGTCGCTATCCGACGACACTGCTACAAAACTGTCGATTCCAATTTCCATCAAAAAATCTCCCCGGTCGTGCTAACATCGGTCAAACGTATCGGTCCCACCGCCCCGGAGTGATTCAGGGCGATGTTGCACGGTCAATCGCAGGACACTAATTGTACGTACAACTATTTCGGTAAAAAGTTTCGTCACCCTCCGAAAATTCTGCTCGCTGACCGGCGACCGCAAGCAACGCCCGTTTTTTCGCCACCCGACGCACCATTGCAAGAAGGATCGTTCGATCAGGAAGAAGCCGGCGCAATCGTCTATGTCTTCCGTGTCTCTAAAGTTGAATCTGTTCTCCCCTTCCGGTCTTGGCATCCTTAGCGTCTTGACGGTTAGAAACAAACAGAGTGCGGGTACACGGGAACGGGAAACCTTCATTCTACTTTTAGCAAGGCATTTTTATGATACAGAGCGTAGGGTACGCGGCGAAGAACCAGTTCTCGTCGCTCCATCGGTTCGAGTTCGAGCGACGTGATCCGGGAGCGGACGACATCCTTATCGACATCCTTTACTGCGGCGTGTGCCACTCCGACATTCATCAGGTCAAGAACGAATGGGGCAACACGGTCTATCCCTGTCTGCCCGGACACGAGATTGTCGGACGGGTGGTTTCCACCGGCGCGAACGCCACGAAATACAAAGCCGGGGATCTGGTCGGGGTCGGGTGCATGGTCGATTCCTGCGCGACGTGCGCCGCATGCCAGGACGGCTTAGAAAACTACTGCGAAGGTCCGAACAGTCATCGCTCTGGTCGGTGCACTGGAGCCGTTAGAGCCGGTGAACAACCAGCAGGTGGCGTTCTATCGCCGCCATGTCGCCGGTTCGCTGATCGGTAGCATCGCGGAAACGCAGGAAGTGCTTGATTTCTGCGCCCAGCATGGCATCGCGCCGGATGTGGAAATGATCTCGATCAAAGACATTCACGACGCCTACAAGCGCGTGGAGAAGGGTGACATCCAGTACCGCTTCGTGATCGACATGGCAACCCTGAAAGCAGAAACGGCAGCCGCGTAAACGACCGGAAGGATTTCGACCACAAAGGACACGAAGTCAAAGAAGAACACAAAGGGTTTTAAGGCTGGGGCGTGCCGGTCTCGTTAGTCGTCTCAGTAACCAGCGAGGCAAAAAACCTTAAAACCCTTTGTGTTCTTCTTTGACTTCGTGTCCTTTGTGGTCGAAATCCTAAAACCGCTTGAAGGCAACGACGGCGTTGTGTCCGCCAAAGCCGAAGTTGTTCGATAGGGCGACATCCACCCGCGCCTTGCGGGCGGCGTTCGGGATACAGTCCACTTCGCACTGCGGGTCCGGCGTCTCGTAATTGATGGTCGGCGGTAGCAACTCTTTTTGTAGCGCGAGCACTGTGGCGATTGCCTCGATGCCGCCCGCACCGCCTAACAGGTGCCCGGTCATGGATTTAGTCGCCGAGACCGGGATATTCTTGAAATGTTCGCCGAATACCGAACGGAGTGCACCGATCTCGGACGGGTCGCCGATGGGGGTGCTGGTCGCGTGCGCGTTGACGTATCCCACCTGCTCCGGCTCCAGGCTCGCGTTGCGCAGACAGGCGCGGATCGCGCGGGCGACGCCCTCGCCTTCCGGTGCGGGTGCCGACATGTGATACGCGTCTCCACTCATGCCGTAACCGACCAACTCCGCATAAATCTGTTTTGCCCCGCGCTTTTCCGCGGATTCGAGCGTTTCGATCACTAAAATGCCCGCGCCCTCGCCGATCACAAACCCTTCGCGCCCGGCGTCGAACGGTCGCGAGGCTTTTTCGGGACAATCATTGAACTTCGACGCCATGGCTTTCATGTTGCCGAAGCCCGCCATCGAAACCGGCGTTACCGCCGCTTCCGCGCCGCCGACGATCATCGCGTCTGCGTCGCCACGTCGGATGATTTCCAGACAATCCCCGATAGCGTGGGCACCGGTCGCACATGCCGTTGCGACAGCGGAGTTGGGTCCCTTCGCGCCGGTCATGATCGAAACCATACCGCTCGCCATGTTGACGATCATCATGGGGATCAGGAACGGGGAAACCCGATTCGGACCCTTTTCGATCAGAATGCGAATCTGCTCCTCAAGGGTCGCCAGACCACCGATGCCGGAGCCGATCAGCACCCCGACGCGCTCGGCGTTGCTGCTGTCTATCACCAGACCGGAGTCTTCCACCGCTTCGCGTGCCGCCGCGACCGCGAACTGGGTGAACCGGTCGGCGCGTTTCGCTTCCTTGCGATCCATAAAACTGCTCGCCTCGAAGTTCTTTACTTCGCCCGCGATCTGCACATCGAACCCCGTAGGATCAAACAGGGTAATCTTGGCGACGCCGGACGTACCGGATGCCAGCGCGTTCCAGTAAGCTTCTTTACCGATACCGACCGGAGTCACCGCGCCGACACCAGTAACAACGATCCGCTTCTTGTTATTACTGCTCATAATTAGGTAATTGGGTGGTTGGGTAATTGGGCGATCGGGTATTAGGTGTCAGCAGTCGTACAACCACTGTGTATCCTGTTCGGGACACTTCCTAACAACCTAATCCCCCAACCACCCAATTACCCTAACCCGCTGTTTTGCTGTCGATGTACTCTACCGCATTGCCAACGGTAGCGATCTTTTCCGCGTCCTCATCGGGAATCTCGATGTCGAACTCTTCTTCCAGTCCCATGACGAGTTCCACGACATCGAGCGAATCCGCGCCCAAATCATCTACAAACGAAGCCGTCTCAGTGATCTGGTCTTCGCTTACTTCGAGTTGCTTAACAACTACTTTCTTCACACGTTCAAATGTTGAAGCCATT
>JACMIS010000066.1 GCA_014381035.1 Armatimonadota bacterium | reverse complement strand
TCCTATCGGGAGCCGGGAACGTTGGCACGACTCGTCGCCAGCCGGGTGTTGTTTGGTAGCACGCCGTACGGCAACTCCGCCGTCGGCACACCGGAGACCCTGGGGAAAATCAGTCAAGGGGATCTGGCGGGATGGTACCGAAGCCAGTTTCAGCCAGCGAACGCAGTGTTGATCGTGACCGGGGATGCGACACCGGAAGAAGCGTCCGCTTTGGCGACGAAGTATCTGGGGGCATGGAAACGTTCCGCGACGAAGCCGGTAAGCGGGACTAGGACATCTCCGGCAGAGACAACACGGCGAATCATTGTCGTGGATCGACCGGATGCCGGACAATCCGCCGTGTACGTGAACCGAATCGGGATCCAACAAAGCGAGCAAAATCTCGTCGTCCCGGAACTCACGAACGACATTCTCGGCGGGGGCTATTCCGCACGACTCAACCGGGAAGTACGCGTGAAGCGGGGGCTTTCGTACGGCGCGAATAGCGCACTCGATCCGCGTCTGTCTGCCGGACCATTGATTCTGGCGACACAGACGAAAAACGAGACGGCGGGTGAGGCGGCGCGGGTGCTTGTCGACGAATTGGTACGGCTGGGTACGGAACCGCCGACTGCCGAAGAGTTCGCCGCCCGTCAATCCGCGCTTTCCGGCGACTTCGCTCGTGCTCTCGAAACCGGGGGCGGTCTCGCCGGTCTGGTCGGTCAACTTGCCCTGTACAACCGCCCTCTCTCCGAGCTACAAACCTATCTTTCCCAGATACAAGCCGTGACGCCCGAACAAGTACAGGAATTCGCCAAGGAGCGATTCAGTGCCGCCAATGCGAACGTGGTGATTGTTGGCAACGCGGCGAAGTTCCTCCCGGATCTGAAAACACGTTTCCCGGGAGAAACGGTGACCGTGATCCCGTTCGCCCGTCTGGATTTGAACCGCGCCGATTTGCTCAAGGGGGGGAAATAAGGTGGCGGAGTTCGACATCGCAACGCTGAATCCGGGGGAGCCGTACAAAATCCTGTCATCCCTCGTCGTCCCACGTCCGATAGCCTGGGTTGTCACACAAGATATTGAAACCGGCACGGTGAACGTCGCGCCGTTTTCGTTTTTCAATCTGGTCGGCTCCGACCCGCCGACCATCGCCCTCGGGGTCAGCCCGGTGAAGCGAAGCGGGGAATCGAAGGATACCGGACGCAACCTGTCCGAAGTCGGCACGGGGTTCGTGGTGCATCTCGTGGACGAAGCACACGCGGAGGCGATGAATCGCACCGCCTCCGAACTTCCCGCGCACGAAAGCGAAGCGCAGGCGGCGGACCTCGCGCTGGCGGAAACCGTCAAAGTATCTCCGGTGCCACGAATCGCAACCGCGCCCGCCGCGCTGGAGTGTCGCGTCGCGGAGATCGCCAGAGTCGGGAACAATCGGATCGTGCTCGGCGAGGTCGTTTATGTTCACCTAAGCGATGCGCTATGGGACGCGGAAAAGAAATATGTTCGGACGGAAGACGCGCGTCTCATCGGGCGGATGCACGGCGGTGGTTGGTACGTTCGCACGTCGGACCGCTTTTCAATGGACAGACCGCGCTAATTCGCGAAATATACATAGATGATCTGTACGCTGTTGTTGACCGCGTGGATAAGGATCACTGTCCAGAGCGAACCGCTGACCCGGTATACGTGACCCAGTGCCAATCCCATCAGGAAAATCACCGACAACCCGATGGGGGAGTACGTATGCGGCGCGGCGAACAACAAGGCGGAAAGCACGACGCCCCATCCGCCTCCGAAACGGCGTGACAGACTGTTGAGAGCGAAGCCCCGAAAGAGCATCTCCTCACCGATGGGCGCGGCAACCCCGACCGCGAGCAACCCCCAGAACAACCCGGCGGGTCCTGCCGCCTTCAACGTGGTTGCCATTTTCGCGACAGGATTGGTTCGCTCGTACTCCAGCATCGCTCTCACCGCAGGAACGTGGTCGTATTGCTTTGCGAGTTGCTCCAAGCCGTAGCCGATCACGCCCGACACCAGCAAAGTAACCACCCCGAGGACGAGACCGGCGATCACTGCCCGTCGCGGAGGTAAAGAAGGCAGCCCGATGTCGCGCAGTCTGGTGCCGTAAAACCCGGTGATGATTGCCGCAGGGACGAGAAAAAATGCGACGTTTTGAATCACGGTCGCGGGGAGAAAAAACAGCGTCAGGGCTTGCGGATCTGCGAAGTTGTTCTCCTGAATCGCTTTCGTCAGTTTCGCGAGCGGGATGCCGAAAGGTTGCGCGACGATACCCAGCCCCGCGTAGTAAAACATACACAGGAAGATCAGCACGATCAGAACCGCTTCGATGCCGTAAAACAGATGCCAGACGCTCCAACGGGGCGCGAGAAGCGGTTTGCCATACTCGCGCCGGTGTTTGGCATCCAGCACAAATGGGGCGACATGTAACGCGACAAAAGCAAATAGGGCAAAGACGACGAGAAGGGTTCGATACACAGGTTTGTTTATACCAACCGCAGGATACCCGACCGGGTTACGGTTTGGCAAAGCGGGAGGGGACGCGGTATCGTGCAACCTATGGCGGAACAGGTAAGCGGAATCAAGCACCCGGCATTCCGGGACGCACTCGCATTGACGCGACAGGGGGGGCGTGAAGCGACCGGTAGGTATCTGGTCGAGGACACGGACCAGGTTTTACAGGCACTGCGCTCGACCGCGACCGTTTTCGCCGTTTTCGCGTCGCCGGAGTCGTTGCCTGCCGTGGCACCATTGTGCGAGGCGAGAAACGTGCCACTCTTCGCGCTCGGTGGCGGTCTGATAACCAAACTGCTTGGCACCGCGTATGCGACAACGACGACCGCCGTCGCTGTCGTGGCGAAGCGGATCGCCAGTCTGGACACGGTCCTAGAGAAAACGCCGAACGCGCTTTTGCTGGTTGCCGAGCGGATTCAGGACCCGCGCAACGTCGGTGTTTTGATCCGCACGGCGGAAGCGGCGGGGTGTGCGGCACTCGTATTATCGGCGGACTCGGCGGAAGCGTTCTCCCGGCAGACCGTACGGTCCACGACCGGTTCGATTGTCCGTTTGCCGCTCTGTGTCGAAACGAACCTGCCCGCATCGCTCGCCACCCAGACGCAAAAACGCGGTTTGCGAATCGTCGCCACTTCCGCGAAGGCTCCCCATGTCGCCTACGATACCGATCTATCCACCCGTCCCCTAGCTATCGTCGTCGGGAACGAGACCGACGGCATGAGCGATGCCCTGCGCACTGTTTCTTCAGATTTCGTGCGTCTCCCGATGGCAGAAAACGGCGCGTCGTCGCTGAACGTCACGGTAGCCGCCGGCGTGTTGGTCTACGAAGCGGTGCGGCAGGGAAGGGGAGTAGGGGGAAGGGGATAGGTTACAGGGAGTAGTGCCAGAAGCGAATGTGCGCCATCCGCTCGATTGCAGGTATCCGACTGTTCCCTGTCCCTTTCCCCCTACTCCCCTTCCCTGCTCTATTTCTTCCCGGTGGAACCGGGGCGCGTGATGGGTATCTGTGCGAGCCAATCGGGTAGGGCGTCCGGGGCGAAACTCTGGACCTGTAGTGAAAGAAGCGATACGGTCGGTGCTTCGCCGAATGTGATCGTCCCGCCCGAGCGGTCCACTAACAGCCCTACGGAGCATAGCGTCGCGCCCTGCGTCTCGACGAGCTCGATGCATTCGCGCACCGAGCCGCCTGTGGTGAGAACATCGTCCACGACCGCGACGCGTTGCCCCGGCGTGATATGCTCGCCCCGACGCAGGAATCGCTTGTTGTCCGCACCCTTTTCGCCGTATGCCGCCGGAATGCCCAGATGCTTTGCTGTTTCATAGGCCAGAAGGACGCCAAGTGTTGTCGGACCCAGGACCACGTCCGGTTCGGAGAGAGCGAGGCGAGCGGCTAATTCTTTACAAAGCGTTTCCACATGCCAGGGTCGATTCAGCACGTTGAACTTTTCGAAATATTGGTCGGAATGCTTGCCACTGGTAAGAACGAAGTGTCCGGAAAGCAGCGCACCACTCTCCTGGAAGATTTGAAGTACGTCAGAATCGGTCATACTTTTGTTTATATCACGACCGTTTTATCGGTTCGCAATGCGGAGCGGCTCAGCGTCAGAAACGTCCGGTTGTGTCACGACATAACTTTCTTGATGCTGTCTGCGGCGTTCATATAAGCGGTTCTCGATTTCGAGTTGCAAC
>JACMIS010000499.1 GCA_014381035.1 Armatimonadota bacterium | reverse complement strand
GTGTCCCCTTCGTGGTTGAATTCCCTAAATGGCGTTACCGGTGGCGTCGTCGAAGAGGTGGGCGCGGGACAGGTCGAAGCGCACCCCGACCGTTTCACCGACGGTTGCCGGGAACGTCGGTCCGGTTCGCAATTTGACAATATGTCCGGCGACACGGACGTTGATAATCTTCTCTGAGCCGAGCCATTCCACCACATAGACTTCCCCACGAACGGTCCCCATCGTGTCGCGCTCAGCAAGTGTAGCATCCTCCGGTCGCACTCCGAAGGTGAGTGATGTATCGCCGGGGGCTTCCTGGAAGGCAATACGGCCATTCTCGCCCACGGGTATTGTTACCGGCTTCGCGCCCTCATCATTTGTCGGGGTGACGATCAAACCATCCAGATCCCGGCGGACCGGGAGGAAATTCATTGCCGGGGAGCCGATGAACCCGGCGACGAACAGATTGCGCGGGCGGTCGTAGACATCGGCAGGGGTGCCGACCTGCTGGAGAACGCCGCCGTTCATGATGGCGATCTTGTCGCCCATGCTCATGGCTTCCAATTGGTCGTGCGTGACGTATATCGTCGTCGCGGCTTGGTCCGTCTGCAACCGCTTGATCTCGGCACGCATCTCGGTACGCAACTTGGCGTCCAGCGCGGAAAGCGGTTCGTCCATGAGGAAGACTTTCGGGCGGCGGACAATCGCCCGACCGATGGTGACGCGCTGTTGCTCCCCGCCCGAAAGCTTGTCCGGCTTGCGATCCAGCAGTCGCTCGATGTGTAATGTCGCGGCGGCGACTTTGACGCGCTTGTCGATCTCGCTCTGAGAGGTGCGAACAGCGCGAAGCGGAAACGCCAGGTTCTCATACACCGAGAGGTGCGGATAGAGCGAGAACGACTGAAAGACGAAGGCGATGTCGCGCTCGGCGGGCGGCAGTTTGGTGACGTTCGCATTGCCGATATGGATCGTCCCCCCATCCGGGATTTCCAGACCCGCGACACAGCGAAGCGTAGTGGTTTTGCCGCACCCGGAAGGACCGAGGAAGACCATGAACTCGCCCTGCTCGACCGATAAATCCAGCGCGTTGACGACGGTTTTGTCGCCATATTTTTTGACTAACTTACGAACATCTACTTTTTCCAAAAACAGTTCCCCACAAACAACGTGTATATATCCTTTTCATCGTGTCGCTCCAAATTTCCTGCCGTTATTCTTTTTTGTCTTTCGCGGACGGCACCAACCCGCGGAAATGCGTTACCGCGGGTTGGTGCCGTCCGCGAAAGACAAAAAAGAAAGCAACACAAGGTAACATAACGGGTATGAGCGAGATTGCCGCCGTATATATTGGCACGATGAGTTGGGTCTACGATGACTGGCGGGGCGTATTTTACGAAGCCAACCTCTCCCACGCGAAGATGTTGGAGCAATTAGCAACCGTATTTGATACCGTCGAGGTAGACGCCACATTCTACGGGTTTCCGAAGCCAACCACCTTGCGTGCGTGGAAGGCACAAACGCCGGACGGTTTCCGATTCTCGTTCAAAGTCCCCCGCCTCGTCACGCACGAACAACGGTTGTTAGGAGCCACCGTTGACGTCGCTATTGACTTTGGCAAACTCGTCTCGCGGGAAATGGACGAGAAATGCGGGGCATTACTGTTGCAAATGCCGCCAGACTTCACCGTTACGGACTATGCAGTCCTTACCACGTTTGCGGACGCACTTGCTTCTTCCCGCTCTGGAGTGAGCGATTTGCCGTGGTTGGTGGAACTGCGCCATGCCTCGTGGCAGGATACCGGAATCGCCCAGTATCTCGCCGAACGGAAGATCGCGGTTGCCACCACGGAACGAACGGACTGTGGTGGTCCGTTACGCTATGTCCGACTTCTTGGCACGGAAAATAGCGTTGCCCGCTTCGATGAACGGCAGTTCGACCGGTCTTTGGAGGTTGCAGATTGGGTACGACGCATTGACGATGCCCGCCAAAGCTCGCCGGAACCCATTTATGTCTACGTGCGTAACTTTTTCGAGGGGCACGCCCCGGCAACCATCGCCGATTTGCGAACCGGATTAGGCTTACCGAACACCACTCCGCCAGGGAAGAAGCAGTTGAGTTTGTTTTAGTTTTGCGGCGCGGCTACTTGCGCAATAGCCGGGGTTGTCGGCTTGGGTGTCGCGATACGCGGACGGCGACGTGGTCGCGGACGTGCCGCACTGTGCGACGCCATCGGACGGTAGGAGGACGTACCGAGATACTCGCGTTTTTTGGTGCCGTCGGCTTCATGAATCACTTTGTACGCTGCCACGGCGAAGCCACCGCCACGGCGGGCACTATGCCCCCCGGTGACGACATCTATTTTCGGCGGCATCGCTTCCGCAGTCCCGCACAGATTGAATGTCAGCCGACCGCCGGGGGTTATCGCCTGAACATACACCGGCCCCGGTGTGTTGTTCGCGAACTTGAAATCCTGAGAGCCATAATCTACGGTCGCATCGCACCCGGCAGGCACATAATGCACCGGCATCGAGTGGTTCCGTCGCTCAACGACCTTCAGATTCGCCCGCAAAACGGCGTTGTATAGTGTAGTTGATGTCTGGCAGATACCGCCGCCCGGTCCCGGCACTACCTGACCATCCTGGTACGTCGGAGCGTTCCGCCACCCAAGGCGCGGGGAGCGGGGGCCAACAATATCATTGTAAGAAAAAACCTCGCCGGGAGCCAGTAGCGTGCCATTCATGTGCGCGGTGGCTTTCCGGATGTTACTTTGGCGTGCCGCCGACGAGGAGCCGAACGAGGTAGTATAGGAGGCGAGTAGAGTATTCACATTGCCAAGGTTGTCGCTCGTCATCTTCGGTTCGGTCTCGGTGATCACCATCGCCACTTGCTCCCCGCCGCGCAACGATTCCACCCCGTTTTTCAACAGCGCGGTTCGGGTTGCATCTGCATCAAGGGCGACCCCCTTCTGTTCGGGTTGGGTTATCTGCAGAACCCCCTCGACCATTTTGGCGCGGGCGTTTTTCGGTTGCACAGCGATCTTCGCCCCGACCGCCGCCAACTGCTTCGTGAGCGATTTGTCGTCCATTTTGAATGCAGGTGTCACATTCACATCGTATGCCTTGTCCCCATGGAGGAGGCGCGACCACAAATCTTCCTGTTTGCCGACCGCGAAGGCTTCGCTCAAGGCGGATTCGGTGTCGTATCGTGCGCCGGCTATCGCAAGCGGGATCAGGAACCGGCGGCCGCTTTCCGGAGCGACCAGTGCCACGAAGCGTGTCGTCAACTCGGTCTTCGCCCAGGCGCGCACCTTCGAAGCACCATCTTCGCGAGACAAACCGGCGAGCGAGATGTCGGCGACTTTTACTCCCGGCGCGAACACCGTCGCCATCTGCCCCGCGCGGCGGTTTGCATCGCTCACACGTGCCACCGCGACGCCCGCAACCGATGCGAGAACACCGCCAGTCACCAACGCCACAATGAGGACCGGCTTTGGTCGGCGGGTCGGGGTAGTCATGGCGATGTCGCCCGCCATGGCAGAATTTTCGGGGATAGAAACGATGGCGGAGTCAGCGAGCGGCTGAGAGGGCGTAAGTATTTTAGTCACAGTAAAAGACCTTCGGTTGGCGCGAGATAAACAGTTTTGTCGTCCGTTTTGGTAGACAGTATTATACCCGCTCTAACATAAACCAACCATGTATATACCTGTTAGAAACAGGAAACGCAGGGAAGGTTTCACGCTGTGGAAAATAGCACATCGGGAGCCAATCGCAAAAGGACTGGCTCCTGACTATCGCACGTCATGTCAGAGAAATTTTCTCGTGATCACCCATTTCGCTCGGTGCTTTACCGGTAGTGAGTGATTTGACAAGACCGACGGCGGTCGCAACGATCCCGCTCGGCGAATCCCAATATTCGGCTTTCACCCCGCTGACTTTAAGCAGAGCGATGTCCGGTTCGTCGGTGCCTTTGGGAAACCATGCCTTGAGTTCCGGCTTCCATAGTTCCTTGATCTTCGCTTCGTCCCGCACCAATTCGGCGGTACCCGAGATCGAAATGTATGTTTGGGTCCGCGTATCGGAGAACGCAACGTTTACTTTCGGTTGTCGCTCGATCTCATCCACTTTATGGGACGACCCGTAGGTGAAAAACCACAAATCGCCGTCAAATTCGACCTCGCCGTTCGTTGACATCGGGCGGGAACGCAACGTCCCGTCGGTGTCTACCGTGGTCAGCATGGCAATATCAATGTTCTTCGCCATTTCCCGCAGCTTCTTTTGCGCTTCAGGATCGTGTTTGTACGTTTCTGTTTCGTTTGGCTGGCTCATATAAAAACCTCTCTGTCAGCCTTGTACCCAGAATCGCACAATATTTACATCGATATTTCCGCCTTACAGATCATTCGTCAGGAACGTCCTCGATACGCAACGCACGTGGCACGCTAACCCTGACCGCTATGAAGGCATAAAAAATACAGGGGGTGTTGGCTCCAAAGTCACGACGGCTTGTTGCCCTTCGGAAGTCTGTGTCTCCCGCGCAGGCGGGCGGGAACCGTTCACGGTTCTCGCCAGGTACGCCCTTCGCCGAGGAATGACTCCGCCCGCTCCGGTCCCCAGGTGTTCGTGAAGTAGGGTTGTACGTCACGTCCTTGTTCGCGCCAGGCTTCGAGTATCGGTGTCAGCAGAGCCCAGGATGCCTGTACTTCGTCGCCGCGGGTGAAGAGGCTGGCGTCGCCGCGTATCGCGTCCAGCAGAAGCCGCTCATACGCGTCGGCGATAACCGCTTTCGGGAACGCCTCGCGGTACGAGAACGACAGGTCCACCGGCGCGAGTTTCATCGCCGGTCCTGGCTCTTTCGCGCCGATGACGAGGTGAATCCCTTCGTCCGGCTGGATTCGCATTACGAGCACATTGGGGCGGATATTGTCGCGCTTCATTTTGTTGAAGAGCACCTGCGGTATGCTCTTGAACTGCACCGCGACTTCCGTCACACGCGAGGGCAACGCTTTTCCGGCACGAACAAAGAACGGGGTTCCCGCCCAACGCCAGTTATCCACGTGCAGTTTCAACGCGGCGTAGGTTTCCGTAATCGAACCCGGTTCCACGCCCTCTTCGGTGCGATAGCCCGAATATTGTCCGCGGACGGTCATATGTGGGACTTCGTTCTTGCTGATCGGGCGGATAGCGCGAACGGCTTTTACCTTCTCGTCACGCACCGCATTCGCATCGAGGGACACCGGCGGTTCCATCGCCACGAGCGACAGAATCTGCATTGCATGGTTTTGTAGCATGTCGCGGGCGATCCCCGACGTGTCGAAGTAGTTACCACGTCCCTCAACCCCGATCTTCTCGGCAACGGTTATCTGCACGTGGTCAATATATTTATGATTCCACAGCGGTTCGAACAGTTCGTTGGCGAAACGGAAAACGAGGATATTCTGTACCGTCTCTTTGCCCAGATAATGGTCAATGCGGTAGATCTGATCCTCGGTAAAGAACGATGACAGCGTGTCGTTCAGATGGCGCGACGTCTCCAGGTCGTACCCGAACGGTTTTTCGATAATGACGCGGGTCCAGGCACCGCAGCCGGGGGTGGTTTTATTCAGTTTCGCCTTGCCGAGTTGCTCGATCACGGTTTCGTACTGCTCGGGCGGAATCGCCATATAAAACAGGCGGTTGCACGGGGTTTGGCGTTCGGCGTCCAGTTCGGTCAGTCGTTCGGCGAGACCTTTATAGCCTTCCGGTTTGTCGAAATCGCCCTTCTGGTAATACAGGCGCGATGCGAACGATTCCCACTCCTCCCCTTCGGCAGGCATTTTCGGAGCAAACTCTTTGACGGCGGCACGCATATCCTCGCGAAAAGTAGCATCGTCTTTATCACGGCGGGCGTAGGCTAAGATAGCGAAGGATTCGGGGAGCAGTTTTTCGCGGTGCAGAGCGTATAACGCGGGCGCAAGTTTTCGCTTGGTCAAGTCGCCGGTCGCGCCGAACAGCACGAAAACGCAGGGGGCGAGTTCACTCATAGTCAGGGTTCCTTTGAAACAGTAAATTCAGTCGGGAATATATACACGGCTTGGTTCTCTACAAAACGGTACCTATCCTGCCTCGTCCCGGTTCCGTTTTGCTTATAATTTCGGCGAGAAACCACATGGCGATACCAGGAAAACACAATCCGCATATGCCGTATACTACCTGCGAGGAATCAAATTTATGTTAAACGCAATGCCAATCGTTTACTTCGTCTACGCCGCCGCTCTGTTCGGCGGTGGCTTGATGGGATACATCAAGGCACAGTCTGTCCCATCGCTGGTAGGCAGTAGCGTGTTTGCAGTGCTCGCCCTTGTCGCTGGAATCGTGACGCGCAACAACCCGCAGACTGGATTAATCATCGGCGTCGTGAACACGCTACTGGTTATCGGGCTTTTTGTTTACCGATACGTCGAAACGCAAAAAGGTGCGGTTGCTTTCCCGGCAATCGGGATGAGCATGATCGTTCTTGGCTTAACGGTCGCCGCACTTTCGCAATCACCACGGGGAGCCACGAGTACGCCGACCCCGGCAAATGAAGAGGCGCGATAGAAGTAAACGTGCTAACCATACCCATTGGCGGAACGCTTCAGTTCACCGACCAGATGCCGTAGCCAGGGTTCCCGCATGGCACACTGTTCGCTCAATGCTCTGGCAAATGCGATGCGGCACTGTTTACTGGTTCCCGCTTCATACAGGGCGCGTGCAAACCGAAGCGCGGCAAGTCGGCGGGGTTTATAGACCGCCTCTTTGCAAACGGGTTCGCCCCAACATTTTGACGGATAGGAACTTGTTGTTTTCGGCTGGTAGTCCGCCAAATAGTGGTATAGCTCCCCGTTGATCGAAACGTTTTTGACGCAATGACTCCCCCCCATTAGATTTCCGAGCCACGGGGCATGTTGTTGCCAACGCCAGGTTTTCGGGCTGGTCTTTTCCTTCCGACAGACTCCCACGATTCGAATTTTACGGCGCACCGCGTTCCAATCCACGCCGCTTTCTTCCGAGAATCGTTTGAGCAATGCGATCAGTGCATGAAACGTTGAGCCACTCGCAACAATATCCGCGAAAGCGATCACTCGTCCCGACGCTGCGATCTGTTCCGGCAGTAAGGCACGCGTTTCTAGGTAATCCCGGTATGCCGCCATCGCTGTCCCTGTCGGAAGATCACAGTCCCACTGATATAAATGCATCGAAAATGGCAGAAGGTGGGTTCGCTCCTGCCACGAGGTATTCTGAAGCAACCCTTGCGACAGGTCGAATAGATTTTCTGGAGATCTGCCCAGAAAAACAAGGTTGGCGTCTCCGGCAGATGCGACGATTTGAGCACAGGCGCGTATCAAGTCATCCTGAAACCCGATATAAGTCGCCTCCGTTTCTCCTTCCAGTAACTCTCCCAACTGTTCGCGGCGCGCTATGTTCCACCGGAACGGCGGGTCGGTCAACGGCGGCACCGTGGCAATGCTTATTTTCTGGAGTGGGGCGGATGACACAGGAACGGGTAGCGGGTTTCGACGTTCACTGCGGCGAAGAACGGGGGTATTTTCCTGTATTTTACGGCGGTAGTAACGGCGGCTCATCGACACTGTATCGCACGAAGAAGCAAGGATACTAAAGCGAGTAAAGAAAATGCCCCCGACCGAAGCCGGAGGCATGTCGTGTTATGCCGAGAATACCGAATTCATCTGCGTCTCGCGGGTCGCGCCGGGGACCAGAAGGCGTGGCGTCAGTTTGCCGTTCGCGCCGAGATCCACCACAATCGTGTCGCCGTTCTGAAACTCGCCGCGCAGGATCGCCGACGCAATCGGGTTGTCGACAAGACGTTGCACCGTGCGTCGGAGCGGACGCGCCCCGAATAGCGGATCGTATCCTTGCTCGACCAGAGCGACTTTCGCGGCGGGTGTGACCTGCAATTTCATTTCCCGTTCCGCGAGTGCCTTTTCGGTTTTTCGCAACACCAGGTCCACAATCGCACTGATCTGCTCCCGGTTCAGGGCGTGGAAGACGACCACTTCATCAATACGGTTCAACAGTTCCGGGCGCAGTTGCCCGCGTAGTTCGGTGTACACCGACGCCGACATGCGTTCGTACTGACGCTCCGCTTCTTCCGCCGTGGCGTTCGCCGGAATCGCCTCGATCAGGTGCGAGCCGATGTTCGAAGTCATGATGATGACCGTGTTCTTGAAATTGACGACGCGCCCCTGTCCGTCGGTCAGTCGTCCGTCATCCAGAACCTGTAGCAGAACATTCCAAACGTCCGGGTGCGCCTTCTCGATCTCGTCCATCAAAATCACGCGGTACGGGCGGCGGCGGACCGCTTCGGTCAATTGCCCGCCTTCCTCGTATCCGACATAGCCGGGAGGCGCACCGATCAGCCGCGCCACAGTGTGCTTCTCCATGTACTCCGACATATCAAGGCGGACCATTGCCGTTTCATCGTCGAATAGGAATTCGGCTAACGCTTTCGCCAGTTCGGTCTTGCCGACACCGGTCGGTCCGAGGAACAGAAACGAGCCGGTGGGGCGATGGGGGTCAGCGAGTCCCGCCCGCGACCGTCGTACCGCCTCGGCAATCGCGGTGATGGCGACATCCTGACCGATGATGCGCTGGTGCAAATGCGATTCCAGTTCTAACAGTTTCTGCGCCTCGCCCGATAGCATCCGCGACGCCGGAATGCCGGTCATTTTGGCGACAATCTCGGCGATGTCGTTTTCATCCACTACGGAATCGCGCCCGGTTTCGGCGACCCATTTCTCCCGAGCCGCCGTAAAGGTCATACGCAACTCCCGCTCTTCGTCGCGCAGTTTCGCGGCGCGTTCGTACTCGCGGTCGTCCGCAGCCGATTTGCCCTCGGAAACGAGTTCTTGCAATCGCGCTTCCGTCTCTTTTAGCTCGGTGGGCATACTCGACATTTGAATACGCACCTTCGACGATGCCTCGTCAATCAAATCAATCGCCTTGTCCGGCAGGAACCGTTCGGTGACATAGCGCGACGATAACTTGACCGCCGCGACCAGTGCTTCATCGGTGATCTTGACCTTATGATGCGCTTCGTACCGATCCCGTAACCCCTTGAGAATGGCGACCGTGTCGTCCACCGTCGGCTCGCCAACGAAGACGGATTGGAAACGCCGTTCCAACGCCGCGTCCTTCTCGATGTTTTTGCGGTACTCATCCAGCGTCGTCGCGCCGATACATTGCAGTTCGCCGCGGGCGAGGGCGGGCTTCATCATGTTCGATGCGTCCATCGCGCCTTCCGCCGCACCCGCACCGACGACGGTATGCAACTCGTCAATGAATAGCACGATCTGCCCGGACGCCTTCTTGACTTCGTCCATGACACCCTTCAATCGTTCCTCAAACTCGCCGCGAAATTTCGCGCCCGCCACCAGTGCCCCCAAATCCAGCGAAAGTAACGTGCGGTCGCGCAACGATTCTGGAACATCGTTGGCGACGATCTTCCGCGCCAATCCTTCCACAATCGCGGTCTTTCCGACACCGGGATCGCCGATCAGAACCGGGTTGTTTTTGGTGCGGCGTGACAGTACCTGAACGACGCGGGTGATTTCTTCGTCACGCCCGATGACCGGATCAATCTTGCCTTCCCGCGCCAGTGCCGTCAGGTCCCGCGAGTATTTGGCGAGCAGTTGATACTTCGCCTCCGGTTCGGCGTCGGTGACGCGACGGTCGCCGCGAATCTGTTGCAAGGCTCGGTAAATCTGTTCCTCGGTGAGACGCGCCGCACCCAATATCCGGGCGGAGGGCGCATCCCCCTCCTTGATGATCCCTAGGAGTAGGTGCTCTACCCCGACAAACCGGTCCCGAAGTCGGCTGGCTTCGCCTTCGGCGAGTTCTAGAATCCGCTTGAAGCGCGGCGTCATATAAATCTGTTGCTCGGTACCCTGGTCCGCTGAAAATACTTTCGGCGTGCGGGCCAGGGTTTCCTCGATCCGCCGGATGATGCTGGTACGGTCCGCCCCGACGCGCTCGACGATCTGACCGGCAAGCCCGTCTTCCTGCTCCAACAAGGAGAGGAGCAGATGCTCGGCGTCCATCTGCGTGTGTTTGTAGCGACGCAATACTTCCTGAGAATCATAAATCGCACTACGGGCGCGGTCCGTATACGTTTCAAACATAATGACTTTCTCCTTTATCCTTATTTTTTCTTTTTCTGTCCTTCGCGGACGGCGCCAACGCATCGTTGGATCGGTTTCACCTGCGGTGCTGTGTTCCAGTGTTGCCTTCCGGCTTAGCCCTTGCTGTTTTCCCGCGAATGCGTTGTCTCCCCTCCCCACG
>JACMIS010000498.1 GCA_014381035.1 Armatimonadota bacterium | reverse complement strand
TGGACGGCATGGCGGACGCGATCCAGAAGCGACAAGCCGAAGAGATGAAACAAAACTATGGGTTCAACGACGCGCAGACGAAACGGTATTTCCAGAAGCAAGCGAAGATCAACACCGACACGCAAGCGCGGTTGACGCTTCTTCGCAAAAAGATGGTCGCGACGAAGGACAAAGTAGAAAAACGCCAGGTCGCGAAACAGATGCGTGACGTGTTAGCCGCGAGCGATAAAAAGATGTATGTTGCTTTGTTGAGCATCGCCACGCCAGGCCAGCGTCCGCGAATATCCCCCAACCAATGACACAAAAAAGTGCCATCAACCTTAATCCAGGTTGATGGCACTTTACTATTTCGCGGCAGGTGGACTGGTCTTATACTTTTCAGACATTTCCTTCGCGTATTGGTTCATTTTCTGCACTTCGCCTTGTTTAGCGGTTTCTACCTGTGCTTTTACTTCGGTGGGAACATCCGGATTATCCTTGAATGCTGGTTGCGCCTTCGCCATAGCAACTTGCTCGCCACTCTGCGTGTTCCCACACCCGGTAAGTAGCGTACCGACAATGCACGCCGCGCCCGCGACGTACCAAATCCCATTGTTTCTCATATGCTGTAGCTCCATCTACTGTGATTGCTTGCGACCGACCAGGCAGCGGAAGTGTTTTCCCACCGCCTGGTTGGAGACGATACGTCGGCTAATAGGGATACCAGGACATGTTGTACGGGAAGTTGCCACTTGCCTTCAAACCCGGATCGAAGAAGTTCTTGGAGAACTTCAATTGTCCCCGTTTCATCCCCTTCACGTGTCCATCGGCGAAGATAATGTTGTTAACACCGCCCGGATTGCTGACGAATCTCGCCGCGCCGCTGTTGAAGCCCGGTGCCCCCGGTTGTCGTCTCTCCATCGTGCCCATGTGCCGAAAACTCGGCGTCGTGCCGCAGCTACCGTAACTTCCGGGACCGTTGTTGTTGTCCACGTAGTTGCAGTCGTTTCGGTCATAGGTGTAGGTGCCATCACGGCTGGGATCGTTCGGCTGCCCCGCCGCATTCACGCCGCCGATACCGATGTCGTTCACACACCATTCTTTGGCGCAGATCCATGGGTAGTTCCACGGCTGGTCGTTGCTTCCTTTTTCGGCGAACATGACCATGTCCGCTGGCTTGGTGAGCAAGGCCACCGGAATACCCTCTTTTATCTTGGTCTCGGCGTTTGTGTTTGCGAGGTCGCAGTTGTTATAGTTCGCGACAAACAGGTCGTCCGACGGCGCGATGGTATAAACGACGCCTTCCTGGTTGTACGGAACGTTCGCGCTGTTTGTCGGCGCGGAAGGACAGCTGAATACGCTCCCCCTGCCGACCCAGAGGCGGACGCCGTTGTCTACATAACTATCGCCGCCTTTGATGTAGCCTTGCAGGAGGGTGGGCCACTGATACTGTAAGCCGCACGCACCGCCCCCGCCCCCATATTCGGACATGGGGAATGTTTCATCGTAGTCCTGAACATATTGCATCGTTGCCAAACCGAGTTGTTTCTGGTTGGAAAGACACGATGTTTGTCGCGCTTTTTCACGCGCTTGTGCGAACACCGGGAAAAGAATGGCGGCGAGGATCGCGATTATAGCGATAACGACCAAAAGTTCGATGAGCGTGAACGCTCGATTGAGGGTGCGCCCCGAAAGGCGCGGACTTCCAGACAACATTGTTTTTACCTTCTATCTTTCAAATCCGGCGACCATTGCCGGATGTAAAACGAGAAACGAGCCGTGCAGATTGGGCTCGCCTCGTTGTTTACCGTGCGAAAGTACTACCGCAACCTCGCGGCATCGCACTCTTCCAGAACCTAAACCATCTTGTTTTACGATTGTAACCGACTATCCACGTTCAACTTCTGCTTTCATAGTCGTGGGACAAGTGAGAAGAGTTGGGAGACATAAAACAATACTTTTTTGGATAGCACACTATTTTGTTGACGCTGCCTCGTCCGCCAGAAAGGTCAGGGTTCCCATGACCGGTTGTATCCCTGCCGCTGGTGTTTCGGATACGGATGCCTCGCCCGATAAAACCCGCGCCAGCGGTCCACGCTTCTTTTCCCCGGTGACCAGAAACAATATATTCCGCGCCGCGTTCAGCACCGGGAATGTCAGGGTGACCCGCTCGACCGGGGGCGGAAGAATACCCGGTTCCGACGCCACGACGGGCTTGTCAGTTTCGTCTAACGCGGACTTGCCAGGAAACAACGACGCCGTGTGTCCATCGTCTCCCAGACCGAGCAGAATCAGGTCGAACGTCATCGCCTGTCCCTCGAAGAAATCACGGAGACGGTTCGTGTACTCGTCGGCGACATCGGCGGCAGACGGCAGATAGGTTTCTATCGGGTAGCGATTCGCGGGCGGCACCGGCACATGGTCCAGCAACGCCGCCCGCGCCATCGAAAAGTTATGCGCCGGGTCCTCTTCCGGCACGAACCGTTCGTCGCCGATAAACACGAACGTGTCCTCCCACGGCATCTGCTCCCGGTACGGCGACTGTGCAAGAAGTTTGTACAACCGCTCCGGCGTCGAACCGCCGGACAAAACCCAGGTAAACCGCTTCCGCTCCATAACGGCTTGTAGCGCGGTCGCGACAACGATTTCAGCGGCGCGAGTCGCGACCGCATCGGCATCAGATAAAATTTCTTTGGTTGGCTTCATAAAAAAAGTGTACCCACATTCATTTAGCAAACGCGCCCGCCCCGGCGATAGGGAAGTATCTCGCACGAAAGGGGGGCTTAAACAACCGATGAAGCTTACTGCTTGCATCTCGCTCGCCCCCGGAGCCGAGCGTTTCTAATCCGTACCTTTTTCAGTAGACGGGACGCCGTTTTCTTTCATCGGTACCGAACGGAAACAAATACTCCGGGAAACGGAACGCAGTAGAGGATTGGTTCGCGCCAAATTCTCTACCGCGTTCCGTTCGTTTGTGAGGCGGAAGCGAACCTGAAGAAAATCGGTTCGTATCGTCAGCACTTCATGTTTGCTTTTATCCTGGGACACATGGAGAAAAATACTGTGGCACCTATCGAACGGTTTGCTTTCGCCGCCGCCGTACTGACTGCCACCGCCACGATTGCGCGAGCGTCCGGCTACCCCGTTAGTGATCAGTGGGGAAGGTAGCGCGGTAGCCATTCGAGGTTCGGTATCCGACTGGTCACTGACCACTAACTACTCATAACGATTCTTGTCATAGAATCGTTCGATCCCCTCGATAATGCTACGCTGTACTGCTTCCGTATACTGGTGGAGTTTCTCGACCACCTGCGGGGAAAGCAAGTCTGCCGGGTACTCATCGCGCTCGATCTGGATTAAAACGGCGTCAAGACGGTCACAAAAATGTTGCGCCCGTACCAGTTGACGATTGTTGGAAATCACGATGTCTCCGGCGGCGAGCGGGCGGCGCGAGTATTTCGCGCCGATGGTTGGTCCGCGTTTGCCCATAATTAGCGTCTGTCTCCTTTCTATTTAGCAAACATATGTTTGTTTTATGTTTGCAGTATACAACAAACGCCCCGAAAAATGGAAACTTTCCGCGCTCACGTTTCCGTTTTTTGTACCCCCACCGTAGTATGATTTGTTGGCATAAACGAACTTCAGTACCCCGCTTACGTCGTAGAAGCAATTCAACCCCTTCTTGAAACAAGTTTGAACATTATGTTTGTTTGTCACGTCCTTACCGCAACACGCGACAATCCTGTTTGCGAACCTTCTTAGATCAGGAGCAATTTGGTATGCAACAACACGTTCGATGGATGCCCCGCCTCGCGGCATTGTGGCTTGTAGGCGTCGGCACGGGTTTGGTCCTCACCGGATGCGGCGGCAGCAATATTGATTCATCTCCCCGCCTCGGCACGGAGACTACCGGTCTTGCTGGACCGGGCACTACAGTAGACAACGGCGCGAATTCGGGTTCGACCGGCACCACCGTTACCGGTGAAATAGTAACGGGTGAAACAAAAACGGACACGGCAGGTGCCGGGGATTCGACGACCGGCAGTACTGGCACAGGAAGCACGGGCACCGGGAGCGAAACACCGACCGTTTTCACGCAAGATGAAGCGACAGCGACAGTCGCCAGTGACCAGTCCGGCGTGGCAACAAACGGCGCACTGGAGCAGGTTTCGTATCTGACCGAGTCCGAAGGCGGACGCTCTGTCACCCGTGCGGAGGGCGAGTACCCCAGGGTTTCGGTAGAGCGAACCGAAGAAGGAGTCGTCGTCACCGTGGACTATGGCACCACCCCGGTGACAACACCCGGCGGGCGCGAAGTCAGCGGCGTGTTTATAATCACTCGGAATCGCATCGCTCGGACCGGCACCGTGGTCTTCACCGACGTAATTATTAACGGACGAGCCATTTCCGGTTCGACCTCGCTGACCAATCTCGAAGTGACACGGGAAAGTGTCTCGTCCATTCTGACCTACGACCTGACCATCGGCGGCGTCGGACGGACTGCGGGCACTTCCACGATCCTCACCGAGCGATCCCCCCGCCTGATCACTATCACGACCGGATTGCATACGGTCACGCCGGAGGGTGGCACGAATACCTATACCGTAGTTCCCGATAACCTCGTTATGGACCCGGTAAACAATCAAAATATGATTCCGGAGTCCGGGACGCGCACGATTCGGTACGAGATAGCCCGTCCGAACATTACTATTCCCGTCCTTGTAGTCGTTACCTACACCGCCGAATCGCCTGCGACGGGCGTCGTATCCGTTTCCACGAACAGCGGCGAACCAGTGCCGTATACCCTGCCACGCTTCCGCTAAGCGATCCGTCGGAGATAGTTGCTTCTTGTTTAGTCCAACCGAACGGGAGGACAAAACAAGCAATACCACTATGAGAGCAACCACAAGGAACAAAAACAAAAGGAGGA
>JACMIS010000497.1 GCA_014381035.1 Armatimonadota bacterium | reverse complement strand
GGCGGCGACCGAGCATCCCGAATCCGCGAAGTTTATCCGCGCCTCCGCGGACGAACTGAAGATGGCACTGATTTCCAGCACGGACGCGGATGTCCGGCAACGATTGGATGCCCTGACGGATGTGCTGTTTGATCTGGCATAGAAATGAACCGATTCCGCGAACGGCGGATGGTTTCTGACCGCGTCGGTGTAGTGACGAATCCCCCGAAAGATACATTTTTTCGTGTCCTCTCGCTAGGAGTGGAAAGCGAAGAACGCATGACATACAATGGTCGCCAGAACACAGATGGTACTGGTATAAATACGGTGCCACACTCGAAGGAGAGATCAATGAAACCCCAACATGTCACGCTTTTCGGAAGGCTACTGCTTGCTAGCTATATCGTCTATTCGCTGATTTGCTGATCGCGCGATCTGTTGTACCGAGGTGTCCGGTGGCAGGTATTTCCGCCGCCGCGATGAACCTACAAGTCACAACTGTTTTCGTGAAGGTGGTATTAGCAAATTGACACGCGAGATTTTCATACCCGGCACGGTCGTTTACGACACCGAAGGAAGCCTGGTACAGGCACACGGCGGCGGGATCCTCGCCATCGGGGACACCTACTACTGGTACGGCGAAAATAAAGACGGCGCTAATGTTTCCGCGCCGAGCGGGCAGATGGATCGCCTTGATGTCATCGGCGTATCGTGCTACTCTTCGCGCGACCTCATTACCTGGAAAAACGAGGGCATCGTGCTTTCTCCGCGTCCCGACGATCCCGCGCACGATCTGCACCCGTCTCAGGTTTTAGAGCGGCCGAAGGTGGTTTTCTGCCCCGCGACCGAGAAATATGTGCTCTGGGGGCATGTCGACTCGCCGGACTATACGAAGGCGCGCGTCGGTGTCGCCATCTCGGATTCCCCGACCGGACCGTTCGAGTATCTGGGCAGTTTCCGCCCGAACGATGAAGAAAGCCGCGACATGACCGTCTATGTGGACCCTGCCGACGGCGCGGGATATTTGGTCTATTCTTCCGAGGGAAACGCGACGATCCATATCACGCGCCTCGCCCCGGACTTTTTGTCCGTCGAAGCGAAGTTCAAACGCGCCTTCGAACGCGAGTTTCGCGAGGCACCGGCACTCTTCACCTGGAGTGGGAAATACTATATGGTCACGAGCGGTTGCACCGGGTGGGACCCGAACCCCGCCCGCTGGCATGTCGCGGACGCTCCTATGGGTGAATGGGTGACCGGTGGCGACCCGTGCATCGGGGATGCAAAGAGCACCACGTTCGACGCGCAAAGTACCTTCGTCCTGCCGCTACTATCCGAACCAGATCAGTTCGTTTTTCTCGCGGACCGCTGGCATCGCTACAACCTACGGGACTCGCGCTACGTATGGCTACCCCTCGACATGTCGTCCGGCGAACCGCGCATCCGATGGCACGACGAGTAGCGAGTTTAGTTTTTGAACCGCCAAGTCGCCAAGGTAAGAGGGAGGGGGCAGGTTCTGGGTTTGTCGATTTCGTAAGTCCTCTTCGAATACGGGCGTGGTAAAACTTTGACACCCCCCTAAAGGAACCTGGGTGATTCCCACGGAGGAAGTGTGAGACTGATAGAAGATCGTTTCCCTGCGTTTGGTGGCTTCCTCGCTTGGAGGCGAGCGACCGCTCCCGATGAGGAATGGCAGGATCAAATCTTGCCCGCCGCCTCCCAAACGGAGATCGCCGCTCTCGAAGTGGAACTACGGGTCGCTTTGCCCGCCTCATACAAGCTTTTCCTGGAGACCACTCGCGGGGTGACGCTCTGGGGTGGGGATCTCCAGATGACGAAGGTTCACCCCTTTGTCCATGACTTCCCGCCGCTGGACGGCATGACTTATCAACAAACGTTCAACGTAGCCAAGAAGCGAGAGGGGACTGCCAGCCAGATATTATGTAACACACTCGGCAATCGTTCAGGCAGTGGCGACTTATGCTTGAAATGACGCTAAAGGGCACAGTAATGCATAGAGGTAATGACCATGCGTCAATGGCATATTCCAAGAGAAACACTGTATCGAGTTTCATAAAACCGGGCGTTGTGTCTGTTCCGAAATGTGAGATATTTTTATATTCGTTATGACTTACGCAGTTGCGCCTTCGGACGTGGGGAATTCCTTTCGTCCGAAGGACGTTCGGCGACGCAGTCGACCACAGACGTGGGTTTCAACCCGCGTTACAAATTATTCGTAAAAAAATAACAACATCATTGAAAGGGGTAACAAACAAGGATTTAGTTACGCTATATAAGTGATCGCTCTCCAATGTGGTCATCAGAAAGGTGGTTCGATAAAACATGATGTTTCTAAAACTTCGTCGCACGCTTTCGGATAACGCAACCGACCCTCTCGGTACACGCTTCCGAAATAAAAGGTACGCTCACGATGCCGCCAGGTATTAGCTCTAATACCGCTGGGTGCCGTCTGTGCCCTGCTAACAGGGACAGCCCAAGCACAGACTCTTGCCGCAAACTGCGAGGTCACTACTCCGACGCACCACCAAGAATATACAGCTTTTCAAGCCAACCAACCCGGCGCACTAGCACGGGCTGCCGTCACGTGCTCCTACACGGCTGACGTGGTCGTGTCTGGTGGTGCCTCCGCCGAGTATTTCATGACATACAATTGGGACATGAAGCTCGACGACAACAAACCCAATGGTAGAACCCTCCACAGTTTCTCCTACAGTGATCGCATAGTTATAGGTGCTGACGGGATGTATAGTAATATCAAGTCGCCTCCTACTGGAACCGTGACGGAACAGTGCGCACCTGGCTTTCATAAGGTCACGGTCGGTTGTTATGCCACTCTATATACCCTAAGCACATTCGGTAACCCTCCGATTTACGTTTACGGTACCTATATCGATGGCAAGCATGATGGGGATCGGAACGATTTTGTCGTGCACCCCCTATACCGTCCGCTCCCATCCCCTTGAACTGGCCGCCTTAGCCGCTATGGTTGACATGACCGTAGATCAGTCGGATCTCACCGGGCTATAAATGCCCGGTGAGATCGTAAATCATTTGTAAAGGTCAAAAACTTATAATGGATCAGGTGTTTTTTAGAAGTATCCACTCCCGGTCTTTGCTTCCGGTCGGTTCGTGTTCTATCGTGTTTCTGTCTCTATTCTTGGTGTCGACTTCGCACACAACACAGGCTCAAGAAACCAAGCCAGGCAATCCCGCGACTAAAACGGTCGATGCGGCGAGATTTTCCGCTCTTTCGGTTAGTGCGATCGCAGACGACCCGCGTCTCGCCCAGCGCATTAATCTTCCCGAGGGGAAAACCTATCACCTGGGGGAGCTTTTCGAGGAGCTTTCGCGCCAGACCGGTGTTTCAATTTCGGCGGACGATGCGGATTCGGCGAGCGGAAAGCGCATTACGGTTGCATTACGCGACGTTCCGTTGTCTCAGGCGATGAATGCGGTATGGAGTCTGCTGAGTTACCAACGCGCTTACTGGCACTGGAATCGCACCGGGACAGGAACATTCGCCTACCGCTTGAGCCGTTCCAGCGACGCCCGCCAGTATGGGGTATCCACCCGGCAGAGGGTTCAAAAATCGTTCGAGGACGAAGCGACGACTCTTTTGCGGAGTCTAAATATGACGCAGGAGGAACGGAAGATCTTGGGGGAGACGAACCCGACGGCGGCAACGTACCTCGGTGACGAGCGAATCCGGACGGGGCTGAAGTTATTGGCGAGTCTGCCGGAGGCGACACGCCAAGCGGTGCTACGCGGAGAACAGCGGATGGATTTGCGCGTCGCGGATCTGCCGCCTTCGGAACAAGCCATCGCCGATACCTTGTGGAATGATGTCCGGGGGAGTTCCACGACTTCTGCCCGTGACGTGGTAATACGGAGAAACACCTTTCCGGGAGGCATCTCCCCGTGGCTCATGATCGGCGTCGGCGACGAGAATAGGACGTCGGGGCGCGGTTATGTGGGAGGCGTTCCGTTTGAAAAGGAGTGGCAGCAGCGTTTAGGAGAGGAATGGCAACTCCCTGGCGATAAGAGCGGCGACGATCGGGAAGGGCAACCTCTTAAAAAATCCGAAGCAAGCGACGCGCCGAAAACAGGGGATGGACGCGACGGTGCGTCCCTCGCGCGACATCTAAGCGAGGTGTCGCAGGCTTCCCCGCTTTCGTTCCTTGCTCGTCTTCCCACTGAACTCCCTCGCCAACCCGCCGCACCGGCATACGGGAAAACGCTAGAATCGTATTTAGCAACCGCGCAGGAACAGAGCGGCCTTCGCCATAAGTGGCGGGATGGAATTTTGTTGCTGGAATACAGGGGGAATCTGACCGCCGAAGAGTCCGCCGTACCATGGGCGTTCGTGAAAGAACTCCGCGCCAGTGAAGGGACGGCGGCTCAGGGCGTGTTGCCGCTCAGCCTGATGGCGAAGGCGGCGTACAACCTCACCCCGCCACAACTCTTCGAACTCGCCGGGGAGTTTCCGATCATGACTATGGTCGCCGATTGGCAGAAGACGTTTACCGGGTTGCACCGCTCCCCGAAACGTATCGATGCCATTGTGTCGGAGCGCGGACTGCGTATTGTGGAGATGGAACCGCTGCCTCCCGGTTTGGAAGTAGTGCTCGACTCGCTCAAGAAAGAAGGTCGCGCGGCTCCTGAGAGGATTCGCTTCTCAAGGTATGAGGGAGTTGGGCAGAACAAGGAGAAAATTACTTCGCTCGGCGTCTATCTACTGGACAAAGATGGCGATACGGTTTACGGACAGAGTTACCCGTATAAGACACAGACCGTAAAGGCGGAGCCGACGAAACCCGCCCTTTGACAAGAAAGCGGAGTCTTACCCGATCCGGTGCCTTGGTCTGCTTCCCTAAACGGGGTCTGACAATCATCGACCTTGATGGCGAATTTCTCAGGTAGCGGCGATGACTGACTGAGTGTACATGCTTTGCTTCGCGGAATCCTGGCTGGACGGTGAGGGGGACCAGACCCTGTTCGATATTAGTGGTGGATTGTTGGACGGCGAGTATCCTGTCTGCTATTACAACCATAACGATCTGAGATACGTGTTCTCGCCGCTTCATTCCATGATTGGCTGGAGCGAGTCGTTGCGCGGGGGGATTGTTCCGCTTGAGATAAGTGGCTCTCGAAATCGGGAAACCCAATTCCAAAATCTTTCATCTCCCCTTGGCGACCTTGGCGTCTTGACGGTTAAATCATTCCATGTATCTTTTTCGCTTTATCGCTCCTGATGGCACTCCCCACCTCGGAATCGAGGACGACAACGGCGGACGTTATGATGCGTC
>JACMIS010000496.1 GCA_014381035.1 Armatimonadota bacterium | reverse complement strand
CTGTCCCTGCTGAGTGATGTAGGACTCGCTCCCACTGACGCGGGACCGCTCGTCGCCGCCCGGCTTATCGAACCGACCGGATTTCTGGTCGCGTACCTCGCCTATGCGCAAGGCATGGGGGGCGCGAATACCGCGATGAAATTGCTCCGCCGCGAAAGATAATCCCTTATCGGTAGCGTTCACTTGTCAATCCCGCCATCCCGGCACCAACCCTATCCCCCTCCAAAGGAGTCTTTATGAAATTTCGTTTCCCGATACTCGGTTCGTTCGTCGCTATCGTTACTGGTTCAACGGCGGCGCACGCGCAAGGGTTACCCCCGATCTTCGCCACGACACCGAAACAACTCGTTCCAGCAAGAACCGTCGCAGAATTCCCGAAAAACACCTTTTTGGAAAACATCGTCGTCGACAAGTCCGGCACGCTGTTCATCACCAGTTTCGAGGACGGCAAAATCTACCGCGTCACCCCGACCGGTGAAAAATCCGAGTTCGCCGCCATCGCGGGCACCATCGCTGGGATCACGTTCGACCGGGACGGCAACCTGCTCGTTACCGGGTGGGCGGATAAAAAGACGCCGAGCGTGTTTCGCGTCTCGCCGACCGGCACCGTCGAAACGCTGACCGCGATAGACGGGGGAATGTTTCCGAACGCCATCACACCCCTGAAAGGCGATACGTACTTGATCGCCGACTCGTACAAAGGGGTGATCTGGGCGTTCGACGGGAAAACCAACCAGTGCCGCATCTGGCTGAGTGCCCCCGCCCTGATACGCCGCGATCCTAAGAATCCGGTTCCGGCGGTAAACGGCTTGAAGGTATTTAGGAACGCCTTATACGCCACCAACACACAGCGTCAGCAGATATGGCGCATCCCGATCTCAGCGGACGGCAAAGCGGGTACGCCGAAACTGTTTCTGGAGAAGATCAACGGGGACGATTTCGCGTTAGACGGCGCGGGCAACCTGTATGTGACGACCCATTTCTACAACAGCGTCGTTCGTGTCACCCCGGACAAGAAGGTGACCATCATCGCCGGAGCCGAACAGGGCATGATTGGCAGCACCTCGCTCGCGTTCGGCAAGGGCGAAGCCGACAGGAACGCGCTGTTCGTCGTCACCAACGGCGGCATGTCACTTCCCCCCAAAGGCGGCGTCCAACCGGCGAAGATCGTCCGGCTCGACATAGGCAAGAAACGCTGATCATTGACCGAATAAAAGGAAAGAATCGAATGGAATATCAAGAGACCGAGGCGCGAAAAAACATCGCTACCGCGCGTGATTTCGCCGAGAAGGTGCTGGGCGGCGGTGACCTGACCATTTTCGACGCGATTGTCGCCGAGAATGTGCGCGGCAACACGGGGCTGAAACCGGACGGGTGGATCGAGGGCAAGGCAATGTACCGCGCGATCATTGAGGCGTTGAACGTCGCGTTCCCGGACATGCGCGTCCAGGTTTCCGAAGCGTTCACGAGCGCGGACGACCCGAAGCGCATCGTGCTCCGTTTCAACGGCGGCGGCACCCACAAAGGCGCGATGTACGGTGTCGCCGCGACCGACCTGTATCTCCCGATTGACGAGACACATCTGCTCCGCTTCGACGACGACGGCAAAATCGTGGAAAACGTAGTCGGCTCAAACAACCCGCTTT
>JACMIS010000495.1 GCA_014381035.1 Armatimonadota bacterium | reverse complement strand
CGGAAAGCGAGACGACCCGCACCGTTCGCGCCTTGAAATGATCCGCGACCGCGCCGGACAAACCTTCCCAACCGGGTCGCGCGGTTCCAGTCAAAAACAGCGTCATCACGTCACCCGCCATCTCGCCGTGGACCACCGGCATACGAAGTGCCTCTCCCGCCCACTGCGCCAGGTGCGGCGCGATCGAGATGCCCGTGCCGAGTGTCGCCCCGAGCGTAACGATCTTATCTAACGGCACGGGCACGGTAGTCGGTTTTTCACCGAAGTAGGCAGCAAGGCGGGTCTGGCGGCGCGTCGTGCGCTGCGCGGTCGGCTTTTTCTGTACCCCCGCGGGGACCGGAACGGCGAGCAGTTCCGCACCGCAGATAGCCGAAGCCGTCTGTGCGAGGGCGAGCAGTTCGGAGTTGTTATCCGCGCCGAAGGCGAGAATCAACGCGGGCTGAATCAGCGCCGCCTTCGCGGATTTTAGTCGTCGCGCCGTGGGTCCGGTGACATAGCCGGTGGTGTCCACCAGAATCCGTTCGGCATTCCGCTCCCGCGCGTGACGCACCGCCTGATGAGTCGCGGTCGCATGTTCGAGCGGGAGCGTGGACGCGGAGAAGCTGCCGACGAAGAACGTCCCCGCTGGTTTCAGGTCGGAAAGCCGCTCGGCGTCGGGCCGCGCCCATGCCACCCCGACCGTGCCCGGCGGCGCGATCTCGCTCTGCCCGATGTCGGCATCCACCACCGCTATCCGTTCGGAATCCTCGGCGAGCGTACGGGCGACTTGCGCGGCGAAGGTCGTTTTCCCAGTATCCGTCCCACCGAGGAGTAAAACGATACTTTTGTCTGGAAGGGACTGTACCCGCGCAATGGCGGGGTTCCAAACGTCGGGTTGCTCTGTCATTTCGTCAAACGAGTGTACCGGAAAAGAGGGACATCTGTCAGGGATGAGGAATTTACCGGCAGGGAATCATTATAATGCACCGTTATACACGGCTCATGTTTATCGCAGTTCATCTTCTCGCCGGGGTATCGCTGGTCGGTTGCGGCGGGAGCAATACTTCTATCGCCTCCGAGAGCCGCTTAACCACCACAAGCCCGCGTCAGGAAGGGAATCTGTCTTTTACCCTGTCAACGCCGCAAAACGTCTACAAGCGTGGTGAGGACATTCCCTTCACGCTTACTGTAAGAAACACGGGTGACAGACCAGTCAGTGTGTACTTCAGAAATTTTCACGACGCCGAGCCGGGGTTATATGACGCAAAGGGTAAGGGAGGAAGTTATCAACTCCACTCTGGCATGGTCGTCGAGCGAGTTGTCACTTATGCCCCCGGCGAGAGCAAGCAGTATCCACTTGACTATCAGCAGAGCATCAGCGAACCGAAATACAGATTGCCGAAAGGGCGCTATCAACTCGCCGGATGGCTTGTCGGCTCGCTGAGCGGCTATGATCACTATGGCTTCGACCCGACACCGCTAGCCTCCGGGCGGTTATCCATCGAAATTACCGATTGATGCACGTTCGTCCCGGTCGGGCAGTGCCCGACCGGGAGCGACGCGACGTGCGAATCGGCGGCGTGCCACTCTTCGGGACATGTTTCGCTGCTCACGACACCGCTTTCGCCCACTCCTCACACATATGATCCAGCGCCCCCAGCAGATCAGGGAGCGCTTCCATCGTGAGCAGGCGCGAATGATCGACTGTGTTCTGACATGCTCCGTTTATCGGTTTACGCCGGAACCGCGTCCGCGCCGACCGATTCGGTCTCCTCGCCGAACTCGCTTTCCATCGTATCCGCGCCGCCCGGTTCGCCATCCGACTCGGCGAGGAACGGGCGTACGGCGGCGAGGAATGCTTCCGGGTTTTCGACGTGCGGGAGCATGCCTGCATCCTCGATCACTTCCAGTTTCGCCTGG
>JACMIS010000494.1 GCA_014381035.1 Armatimonadota bacterium | reverse complement strand
CCGATGCTGATCAGAGCGGTACGGATCGTTTCGTCTTTCACACCGGGATCGGCTTGGACCATGACACTGACGTTGCCCAATTTGACATTTCTACCGAACCGTCGCACTGCCGTGATTTTCAATCCCGCTCCGATAACGTCCGGGGCGAACCACTGATTTTGTATCGCGAACTCCTTGATGTCGAGGGTGCCATCGGCGCGAGCGATGATAGTCAGCTCGGGACCATTTATTCCTTCTTCGATGAGCGAGGTGATCATCGGAATCCGGCTGCCCAGCGCGACACCAGACAACGCGAGAAACGCAACGACCACCATCATGAATCGTTTGTTTTGCCATACCGCGAGATATTTTTTAATTTCGTGCATTTTGATTTTGCCAGCACCCTGTTAGATGGAAACGGTGGGAAACAGTTTCCGTTCGCTACAATACTATTGTAGCGAACGAACGCAAACAAATCGAGGCGAAAAAATCACAGGGTGAAATAACACATAACCAACCGAAATGCACGGAACTTTACTACCATCTGAGGCAACTACACCATCCGGATGTACCGGATAATGCACAGCATGACTGTTAGTCGGTAATCCCGACGGAAAAGTTGCAGGTTGTTCGGTCCAGGGAAAATAATTTTGTAGAATCTGGGAAGAAAAGCAGTTCTAGGGGAATGTCACGGAAAGTACGAAACGAGGAAAGCCTTTGACGGGAATCGGACCCGTGACCTCTTCTTTACCAAAGAAGTGCTCTACCACTGAGCTACAAAGGCAAACGGCGTCCCTGTGGGACGTGCCGTGAGAATGTATCACGGCGTACGGTTCGTGTCAAGCGATTTTGGCAAGGATCAGGCGACGCAGCACTGGTCCTATCGGCATCGCTTGAAACACGATCCGCGCCCGCGCAACTATACTTTCGGTGTATTCTCCGAGGGCCACGTTCGCGACAGCGATCCAAATACGCACGTCGGGTTTCGCTGAAGCCTATGGCCGACCGGGCGTTCGCGCCCGGTCGGCCGGTCGGTTTTAGTTCCAGTTGATCGTTGAGTTGTTGACGCCGAAGTTCTGCCCCGTGTCGTAGGTGGACGAGATTTCGAAACCGAATTCCTGACTCCCTACAGTCTGGTTACCGATATAGCCGCGGCTTTGGGCGTATCTCAGGAGTGCCAGAAGGTCGACGGTTCCGCTGTTCGTGCGTGTAGTCCGTATAAAGGTCGTGCAGTTGGTTCCGAAGTTGCCTCGGAAGATGTTCCACCGGTGTCCGGCGATCAAAACGTTGGTCGCGACCGGCACCGCTCGTCCGGTGGCGTCGTAGTTGAACGAGATCGGCTTGATATTGCCACCGCCATCGGCATTGCCGGTGTAGTTCATCCAGACCATGGTCTCGTCGCGGTAGTTCGTGTCCCACAAGTCATAACACACGGACCACCGGCCGACGCTGGTGCTCGGGGTGGAAACGTTGAAGGTACCAACCATCGATCTCATGGAACTCAGAGAGCGGTTCACATAGCGTTCGTGGCGGGGGTATGACTTTACCCCACCTGCGTCGGGCTGTCTGGTCCAGACGCCCCAGTTCGTACCGCTGTTCGCCCAGATGGTCTGTGGGCCGACACCGCTGCCCCAGACACCGTTATTCAACTCGTAGCCGTTGAGTACGGTCCCACCAAAATTGTCACTGGAAGACCACACCGCTGCCGCAACGACGGATGCGATACCGGCAATAAGTCCGGCCGCGACGAAGAAACGATTAACTGTTTTCAAAAATTTTCCTCCATGGAAATTGCCTTGTTCGTTCAAGAGTCCGGTCCCGCTTTCGTCACGAAGCCGGAGGTTTGATCAGAGATGCTACAAACGGTATTTTGCTCCTTCCCCTTCATCACACGGTATGAATTTGATAGAGAATAGCGATAATCGCGATTAGTGCGCCACACTGCGACACGATACAACGCTTCTGCGCATTCCCAAGGTGTCCGCTCCTGATTGTTATTTCTGCGGCGCACGTGATCAGCGTAACGATCTCCGCGTTATCGGGACGAGCCAAGTATTTATAGCACCGAATCACGGCTCTTTCAAGAGGAAAACAAAAAAACCAACGTTAGTTTTTTTTCGCTGCTGGCTGAGTGTCGCAACATCGAGGGAATTTGCTCGAATCGTTGTCCCAACCGACAGATAGTTTACGGTTGCCGCGACCTATATGCGTTGACGAACGGGACGCAGCTGACATGAGGAAAATATACCGGTGCTCGGAATGCGCTCGCTCACTCCGCTACTACGAAGCCGAGCGTCGGCCCTTTATGCCAGGAACCATGCCGGTACACGTCACAGTCGAGTGATTTTGACGGGACGCGGGGGATATGCGGTCACGGTCAGGGTGGGGATATAGAGGACGGACTGCGGCACGTTCGCCGCTTCCACGGATAGCACCCCGAGTTCGCGCCATGGGGTCAGGCGTGCGGAAACGAGGCGGGCGACTATCGGCACGGGAAGTTCAGCAGGGAACGCCACGGGTGCGTACCCCGTCCAGTCTTTCGGTCCAGTGGACGGCGCGAAATAAGTCGCTTCGCGGCGCAGGAGAAAACGCGTCATGTCGTCCGACTTCCCGAACGGCGCGGGGACGGCGTTCGGGTCTTCGGCGGGCGCGATCTCCCATTCGGTAGTCCCCCGGTCGGCGACGGTGCGCAGTTGGTAGCCGTTGAAGGTGCCGCGAACCGGGTCGCCGGAGATATGCACGGTCGCGCGGGCGAAATCGGCTTCCTTTTGCAGCGCGCGTTGCGCCAGGTACACCCGATCCGCGCTATAAAACGAGCGCAAAATGTAGGCTCCTGGCTTCGCTTTGTCGGTGCGCCCTAAAACCCGGTACGTTATCTCCCGGTACGCTTCGCCGGTTCCCTCCGGTGCGGGTGACCAACGCGCTTCTTCACAAAACGCGCACGTCGTTTGCACGAACGCGACCAGTTCGCCGTTCGCATCTGGCAGGCGGTCGGGAATGAATCCGTTTGGAACCAGCGACGTCACCTGCTCCAACGGCACCGTGTAGGTAAGAATCGCAATGTCTGTCAGGCGAAGCGTCGCGGTACCCGCCCCTTTTTCGGGGGTTTCGAGGACCCCTTTGATTTTTTGCCACAAGTTCACGCTTATTCTTTACGCAGGATTGGCGAAGTTTGTTGCAGGGCATTAGGCACCACACGCCGAAACGTTCCTTATGTGGGAAAACGGTTTACGATCTGTTTTCCCACCAAGAAAAATGGGAGTTTATTTATGGCAAACAAATCTGCCCTTTTGGTTTGGGGCGGCTGGGATGGGCATCAGCCGAAAGAAGTCGCGGAACTTCTGCAAGGCGAATTATTGAAGCATGACTTTGCGGTGGAAGTCTCCGACACATTGGACGCTTATTTAGACGAGGCAAAACTGAAATCGCTGGACCTGATCGTGCCACTCTGGACAATGGGCACGATCAAGCAGGAACAACTGCGCCCCCTTTTGAACGCGGTCAAGAGCGGCGTCGGTATCGGCGGGGTGCACGGCGGCATGTGCGATTCGTTTCGCAACGAGACCGAGTACCAGTGGATGACCGGCGGACAATGGGTGGCCCACCCCGGCAACGACGGCATCGAATACACGGTCGAGATCCGCGACCCGGATCACTTCATCACCCAGGGTTCGCCCGCCGTTCTCGCCATCAAGTCGGAGCAGTATTACCTGCACGTGGACCCGGCGGTGCGCGTTCTGGCGACAACCCGTTTCCCGGTCGCCGGTGTGGACGGTCCGCACTCTAAAAATGGCGTGGTGGATATGCCCACAGTATGGACTAAATATTGGGGCGAAGGACGCGTCTTCTATAATGCTCTCGGTCACCAGGCGAACGTCGTCGCCCAACCGGACGTTCTGAACCTGACCGTGCGCGGCTTGCTCTGGGCAGCACACGCCGAAGGGTTAGCGCAGTAAACTTTGTTCGTCCTGTGCGGACGGCGGGGACGTAGGATCGTTACAGTCTGCACAGGACATAAAGCGGTTGTCGCAAATATAGCGCATGTTTTTCGATCTTGATTTTACTTCCGGCTTTCAGATCGCTACCTATCCGGCGGGCGCGACATTCGGACCGCGTGCCCTGCGCGATTATGAGTTGGTCTGGATGATCGAAGGCGATGCGGTGTATCTCAAAGGAGATGCGGTCTTCGATGCCCCGCAAGGGAGCATGGTGTTATGTCAACCGAACACGCATGATTTCTTTCGGTGGGACCCGCGCCGTCGTACCCGGCATGGCTGGTTCCATTTTCATCTCGTTGGTGCCCCGCCGCCGGATTGGGGTACTCCCGACACCTGGGCGACCGTGCGTATTCCCCATAGCGAAACGGATCTGATTCCCACCCTGTTTCGTCACCTGATCATTAGCGGACCGGACCGGGGCGGAGTGCCGATTTCGACAACGGAACGCCTTCTTGCAATGACCCTGCTTTCACGATTCGTCTCCGAAAACGAAGTGACCGGCACCAGTATCGAGAACCCGCAGTACCCGGAAGCCGTCACACGGGCGATGGCATTCGTCGCCGCGCATCTGGAAGAACATCCAGGCGATACACTTCCCCTCCAGAAGATTGCCGGTGCCGCCTTTGTATCGCCCGAACATTTGTGCCGTTTGTTTAAGGCACATACGGGTCATACACCTGCCGAAACCGTACGCCTGATGCGTCTGGACCGCGCCGTTGTGCTTCTTGCCCGTACTAACTATTCGGTCGGCGAGATCGCGACCCTTTCCGGTTTTCCGTCGCAGTTTCACTTCGCCCGCCGATTCAAGGAAGCATTCCGTCAAACGCCGTCGGAACTGCGTCGCGCAATCACCAGCGGTCGGAGCGCGATCCCCGTATCACTTCTACTGCGCGTCACCGGTGCGGCGCATCGTTCATGAGTGAGCCCCGTGCCCATTCACAGATGATTCGCTCACGGGGCACTCCCACCGCACAGAGACACTCGACAACGCCGTTCACGGTGCCGTCCTCGTAAACGTGCAGCACATCTCCCTGGAGTGCCATATGCACCAGAGTGCGATAAATCCTTCGATAGCCCTGCCAGCCTTCCGCGACTAAAAGATAATGGTCCGAATCATGATCGCAAACGGTATGCAACCGTAACTGCATGTCGGAACCCACCGCGTGCGCGACGCGACCCAGTGCCAAACGCAAAAGAGGTCGGAGGCACGTTGCGTCCTCCGGCACGGGTTGCGGCACCAAAGCGGGAGTATTCATGAATCAGCGTACTGCTCCATCGTTACACTACCGCTACAAGTGGTCGCTCTGGAAGCACATATCAAAAACAGGCATAAATAAGAAAAAATCAAGCATGGTCTTTCCCATACCCTTCGCTTACAATAGGCATGCTTTATCACACCGACCGTGGAAGGACACGTCAAAAATGTTTACCGAAACCGGAACGCTCGCGCTTGATGCGACAATGCCCGATACTTCCGACTGGCTTTCGCCGGACCGTAAAAACCGTTATCGGGTCTCCGCCGAGGAATACCGCGCTTTCCGCCGGGACGGATTTCTCATCGTGCGTGGTCTGGTATCCTGCGAGGATATCGCCGAACTGCGACAGCACACCGAGGATTTGATGCAGGGTAAGTTGCCGGAGCAAAACCGCCGGATGCCGGAGCGAGACATCACCGGGGACCACGGCGTCACGGTACAGGGTTTGGAGGCACCGCCGGAGCACCTTTCGCCCGAGGAGAAGGCGCAATACTTTTTGCGTATCCACATGCTTCATCGCAAACTGGAATTACACGAGCGATACATGCTCCACCCCCGTGTGCTAGATGTTCTGGAAGTACTGATCGGTCCCGATGTTCTGGCACTGCAAACCATGCTATTCCTGAAGCCGCCGGGGAAACCGGGACAGGGCTGGCACCAGGATTCGTACTACATTCCAACGCTCCCAGACACGCTGTGTGGGGCGTGGATCGCGGTAGATGATTGCGATGAATTGAACGGCGCGATGTGGTTCGCGAAAAAATCGAACACGGAGCCGGTGTATCCGCCCGCCGACGGCTACGGTTTTGGCGAAACGAAAATATCGGACATCGCTTACGTCAGCCAGACCTCGAATCCGGACGACGCGGTGAACGAACTGGCACCGGTCGCGGATCGCTACGATCAGGTTCTGGTACCGGCGAAAGCGGGCGACGTGGTGTTTTTCGGCGGTCATGTCCTGCACCGCTCCAAAAAGAACTTCACGCCCGACCGGACCCGCCGCTCGTTCGTCAGCCATTATTGCAACGCCCGCTCGTTTACACAATGGGGAGCCAATCTTGATGGCGATCCGGCAACCCGGGGTGAAGACCCCCATGACGCCCCGGTGATAGACCCGGAAACGAAGGCAACGAACGGTTCCCATATCCTCGCCCGTGGAGACACCCATCTGGCGTTCGCGCGACCGCGGTTCGGAACGCCGTGCGCCGCCGTCCTGCCCGCCGCCGAGCGAAAAGCGCAATCTGAATTCGTGTTAGCGATGATGGCGGATATGGAGTCAGGAATGATGGGGGCGATGCCCACCGATCCAAACGCCATCGACGATCACTAAGAATCCGGGCAATAAAATCACAAAGGGCGAGTTCACCACGGTCTGGTGAACTCGCCCT
>JACMIS010000493.1 GCA_014381035.1 Armatimonadota bacterium | reverse complement strand
TGGTCAGAGGTATCTATGAGCCGCTCGGTCTGTCCGACGTGGAAGAGATCATCTACCAGGGCGGAACGATGCTCGGTTCGTCGCGCACCAACCCGTTTAAGAACGAAGCGGACCTGAACGCGGTGCTCGAAAACATCAAATCCGCTGGATTCGATGCCATCGTTGCCTGCGGAGGCGAAGACACACTCGGCGTCGCCGCGAAACTATACAGCAAGCACGGCGTTCCTACCGTCGGTGTTCCGAAAACGATGGACAACGACCTGAATAAGACCGACTTTACGTTCGGCTTCGATACGGCGGCGGGCGTCGGGATGGAAGCCCTCGACCGACTGCGTGACACGGCACGTTCTCACCGCCGTGTGATGGTCCTGGAAGTGATGGGACGACATGCGGGTTGGGTCGCGGCTTACGTCGGTCTCGCGGGGGGCGCAGACTGGGTCACGCTCCCCGAAGAGCCACTCGATGTGGACGCGATGTGCGCCCACCTGCAAGCGGTCCGCGCACGCGGGAAAAAATACGGCTTGATCGTCGCCTCCGAAGGCACAGAGCTTCCCGCGCTTGACCCCAACGCCGAAAAAGTCGTGGATGCGTTCGGTCACGTCCAACTCGGCGACCGAAATGTCGGCGAGTTTCTGGCGGACGCGATTCAGGAAAAGACCGGTTGGGAGACCCGTTCCGCCGTCGTCGGCCACGTTCACCGGGGCGGTTCCCCTACCCTTTTCGACCGTGTGCTCGGAATGCGTGTCGGCGTCAAAGCGGCGGAGCTGGTACAGAACAAAGAGTTCGGCAAGATGGCGGCACTCGTCGGCACCGAGGTGCAAGGCGTAGACATCGTGGAAGCGACGGCAACCCTGAAAACGGTCCCTCCCGCGTTTCTTGAACTGCTGAAAACGACGCGGAAATAGGCGTTGGGTGTTAGGTATTAGGGAACGCTTGTCGTTTCGTTGCCGGTAACGCTCCGGCGAACGAGCCAACCTAACACCCAACACCCAATCCCCAACACCCTCTCTCATGGATTGGATCGAGCGACTGAATCGTGATGTGACCGGATCGGTGCCGCTTCTTTTTGGAGCGGAGATCGGTCAGGTCGAAGTCTTGCACTGGGCGTACAGTGCCGCACTTCCCGACAATGTCCCGCACCGACATACGTTTTTCGAAATATGTCTCGTCGGCAGACACGGGAAGGGTGTCTTTCGTGTGATGGACCAGGAATACCCGGTTGCCGCCGGAGACCTATTCATCGCCCGCCCCGGCGTTCTCCATCAGATACGCAACACCGTCGAACCGGCGATGGAACTTTCCTGGATCTCCTTCGCGGCAACCCCGACGGCGGCAAGAACGGTCCCGGTCCTACAACCGTTCGTCGACTCCGGGAACACCCTGGTAATACCAGAACACATCCACGCGCTGACCCCGTCCTGGAACATCGCACTACGCACCGTTGCCGAAAATCAGCAAAGCACGTCCGTCTCTGTGGCGGCGTTGGCTTCGGCTTTGATCACAGGAATCATCCAGGCGTGTACGGCAATGCCCGCTGATAATCCGACACATGCTCAGTCATCGCTGCTTACTTCCGCCGAACGTCTCACTCGCATCGCGGTCCGCTACATCCATGACAATCTCAACCGCCCGATTTCGGTCGCCGAGGTGTCCGCGCAGGTACACATTTCGCCTCGCCACCTGACACGACTGATGGAATCGTTTGCGGGTGTTGCTCCGGCAACCTATATCGAACGGGCGCGGATGGATCGAGCGGCGACCTTGTTGACACGTTCCATGATGCCGATCAAGGAAATCGCCGACGCCGTCGGTTATGGGACGGTCCACCATTTCACCCGAGCATTCACCCGAGTGCAGGGCAAACCCCCTGGCGTATTCCGCCACGAAGGCGGCACTCCTATTCGGCGTAACGCAGACACCGAACCGGAGGGAGCGTTAGTGTGATGGGAAAGGAACAAGGGGTAGAGATTCGGGGAACGAATCGAACGCCTGCCGCGCCCCCTCTTTTCGGGACTACTCCCTGTTCCCTGTCCCCGCTACCACATTCATTTACGCGAAGCGTCCCACATGTTGCGCTCGGGAAGTGCTACCGGGTCGGGATTGGTTTGCTCGGGCTTGACGGATTTCACGTGTCCGTCCGCGAAAGTGACGTTTGACATTTCGTTGTGGCGGGCAGTCATGGTGCCACGTTTCCCATGAGGCCAGGGAGCGGTCGCAGTCCCAACGGGAACCTGACTCGGGCCAAACCAGGCGTCCATCGTGTCTACCCCGGTGAACGGTGGATAACCAAGAACGCCCTGACCATCCTTGCCGTGCTTTTTAAGATCAGAATTATGTCGCTCGCCAAAAAGAATGGTTTCCGCAGGACGGTTGATGTCACTGGTTGTAATCAGGCGGTAAGGTCCATTGTTGAGACCACCTTCCAGATCAAAAGTCCAGTCCCCCCCGACAGAGACCGCCCCAAAATGCCCTTTTTCGATATCCTTACAGTACGCATTGATTGCGTAGCTCATGCTGGCTACGGGCGCGGGCCATCCCTCATACAGTACGGCATCTTCGCCATCACTCGGGCAAATAAAAATCTTATAGGTTTTTGCATACGGCTGAATCACATAAGCCCAGCCTTCCCCCCACCACCCACCGACGGTTTTCGCCGGACAAGCAACGGGATGCACCTCGTCGTAATCCTGTGCGTACTGCGCGAATGCCAGACCGAGTTGTTTCATGTTCGACAGGCAAGACGTTTGTCGTGCTTTCTCCTGCGCTTGTGCGAAAACAGGAAATAGAATAGCGGCGAGGAGGGAGATTATCGCTATCACGACCAGCAATTCGATCAGAGTAAATCCCCGCTGGAGCAATAGGTTGTTATTTTTCATTCGCTTGTTCATGTACACCACTACTATTTCTATCCGACACTTTCCGATTTAATTTCGACCTGTCATTAAAGTATCATCAGTTAGTCGCTGAGTAGCGGGAAAAGTGTGGCGTTTCCCGAAGTCTCGGAGACAAAAACGAACCGGCTCGGATGGTACCGAGCCGGTTCGTTATTTTATTCGTGTAAGGTTACACTTGCTCATCAAGTGCGAGCCAGGTGCCGACAGCAGTCATGCCGAGCGACACCAGAGTTATAACGGCAAACGCCACTAACATTCCCATCGCTTTCCTCCTGTTTCGGAAGGTACAGCGACGTACCCAGAATGCTCCCTCGTTTTTTGTATCTTTGCCTCGCGTGAGCGAAGCCACAGTTCATTGCTCTGTAGAACAGAGCGGGAAGTTGTCCCGCTTCATACGACAGCAATCAGACAAGAGGTGTTCCAGATCTTTTAATCGATCCGACATCATGAAGATGAATAATCCCACGGAACCTCGATAATCATATAGATCCTCCGGTTTGTTTCATTGCTTGCCGCATAGTTTGTCTGTACAATAGATTGCACGTACCGCATCGCGGCGGGTCGTCATACTGCCGCGGAAATACAGCGCAGAAATAGCTATTTCGCCCGAAAATAATTACCCAATCGCTTGGGGGACAGGCGATGAAAATTACGTGTTATGCAGAAAGGCTACTACAAATGATACGCAGTTACTACATATCGAGGATCGGGATCGCCCTGATCGCTCTCACTTTACTCGTCGGTTGTGACGCAAAAAAGGAAGCCGATTCGACGCCCCCTGGGGCGAACACCCAAACTACGCCGAATGCAACCCAATCCACACCAACAAATCCCAGCGATCAAAAGACTGGGGTGCCTCCCGGAATCGATCCTAAGAGTCGTCCTGATATGCAAGGTTCTGGTCCGTCTGTAGGCGGGAGGCGCTAAGAAAAAGGCTCAGAGATTATTCCCTGAGCCTACATTCTTATACCGACAGTGACGACAAGTTTTGTCGCGTCAGTTGCGTGTGCTTACTGAACTGAGGCAGGCACACCAGGAAAATTCAGTCCCCAGAAAACCCACTCGTCCTTCTGCCCTGACTCTTCTACATTGTGCGGATATAATTTTTTGTACTGATTCCATTTCGCATGACCATCCATGAAAATGGCATTAGATCCCTCGTTATGGCGACCTTTGAAATTGTTTCCCCATAGTTTTTGGTACGGCCAAATGAAGTCACCTGCAGGAGGAAATTCTATCATCATCACGCATTTCGAAGCCGAGGTGATCAAGTTCCAGTCGAATGCTTCACCAACGGTCACCCAGTTCCCAGATGACAAACCGACATCCTCCCAATGATAAAGAGACGGGTTGGTGTAAAAGTCCATTGCCGGATAAATGTCGTTGTAATATTTAGGGCGCCCTACAGTTGAAGCTCCAAGACCTACGGAATCCTTATTGGGATCAGTAATGTAATCCCCGGAACCATTATCGCCCTGCTTTGCCTGCATCGCCCCTTGATCGAAAGAGGACGAGGGACATTTGAATATCCCGTTTGATTTGATATACGGGTTGATTCGCGCTCCGATGATGTATGACTCGGGCCAGAGATACTGCGGCAAAGTTTGATCGTAATCCTGCGCATACATCATCATGCCCAACCCAAATTGCTTGCAGTTCGAAAGGCAAGAAGTTTGCCGTGCCTTCTCTCGGGCTTGGGCGAACACGGGAAAAAGGATCGCGGCGAGGATAGCGATGATCGCTATGACGACAAGGAGTTCGATCAACGTAAAGGCTTGGCGGCTACGCCGGGCAGTAAACAGATTCACGGTTTTAAGTGTCCTTCCAGATTATACACGAAAACGCAGATTTACAGAATGTGCTACTCTTGGCACCATCGGCTTCTACGCCTCCGAATACCCCAATCGGTTGGGGGTTTGGTGATTCCAATATACAACTGTTTTGTTATGGCGTCAAGAGTTTACCCAATTTTTTATTTCCCCCCGCCTTTCCACGTTCGCGAACGAAGAATCTCGCGTCATCTATTGACAGTAAGATATTGTGACGCTACAATGCGTTACCGATTCCTCCTACCCACGCGGTTGGGTAAAAAGAACGAATTATTCTTGATCGTCGGGTCAGTGGAGACAAACACGTGAAGGCTGAACTACCAACAACAGACCGTGGCATCATCATAGCCAATAGTGAGACCGGGCGCGTTGCCCGTTTGGAGGATATTGCCACGCGGGTTGGGGTGTCGCGTTCCGAAGTCTCCCGTGTACTGAACGGTCGGATGCGTGAAGGGCGAAGCGTCGGGCGGGCGAAGCAGGATATGATTCGCGAAGTCGCCCGAGAGATGAACTACCAGCCGAATCGCGCCGCGCAAAGTCTGGCGAAAGGCAAGACCGACGCTGTCGCGCTTTCGGTCCGGCTCGACTCGACATGCGACCTTCCCCCACATTACCACGAAATCGTTGGCGCACTGACCTATACCCTTAACGATTGGGGATTGCACTTGATGCTGGTGCAGACCGATGAAGACCCCGTTCCGACGCTGGAAATGCTCGCACGCGCCCGGACCTGCGATGCAGTGATCGTTACCGACATGATGGTGGACGATGTTCGCCCCGGTTTGCTCCGGGATCTCGGGATGCCGTTTTTGATCCGCGGTTCCGCACCCATCGAAGGCGTTCCCGCTATCGGAATGGACAACTTCGCTGTCGGGTATAAAGCGATGGAGTTTTTACGGCGTCTCGGACACCGGCGCATTCTTTTCCACAACATCGGGCGGACATTTATGTCGGGTTTCAGGCGGCATGAGGGTTTTTGCGCGGCGTCGGTCGAGTTCGATCTCGGTGAGACGGTCCGTTATGAGGACATCGTCTACAAGGAAGACGATATGTACAACCTGACGCGTCGTGTGATGCGCGAACCGGACCCACCAACGGCGATCTTTGCCGCCGATGAGATGGCGGCTCTCGGCGTACTGCGTGCTCTCACCGAACTCGGGATCGCGGTTCCGGATCAGGTATCCGTGCTCACCTGTTTGAACGCTCGCTTTATGCGCCGTGTCAGTCCCCGGCTATCGTTTATCAATACCCGCCAGCATGAGGTTGCGACCGAAGCGGGTCGCCTTCTCGGTCGCATGTTACGCGGCGAACCGATTGAAGCCCGCCAAACATTCCTCCTCCCGATTCTGGAGGAGAACGGCTCCTGCGCTCCCCCGCCGCGCTGATAGAATAGGGGCAAATGGACGAAATCACCCTGCTTCCGTATGATGTGCGATATCCTACCCTGTTCGCGGCGGAAGCGGAGTTGCTCCAGATGACTTCTCCGCCGGACTTGATCGTCCGCATCGAGCATTTCGGTTCCACAGCAATTCCCGGTCTCGCCGCGAAACCGATCATTGACATACTTCTCGGAGTTCGTTCGCTCGATGAGGCGCGGAGAGACCTGATTCCGGTTGTGGAATCGTTCGGTTACTCCTACTGGCGTGATGACCCGAACCCTGCGAAACTGTACGCGGTGAAGGGATTGCCGCCGAACGGTCCTCGCACCCACCATTTGCACATCGTCGAGCCGGACAGCACGGTCTGGGAGCAACTTCTGTTCCGCGATTATCTGCGATTGCATCCCGACGAAGCTGCTCGTTACGTCACGCTCAAGAAGAACCTCGCGGAAACGTTTCGGAATGACCGCGAGGCGTACACCGACGGAAAAGCAGATTATATACAGCACGTGATGACGCGAGCGAGGCAAGCGTTCGCAACGAAATAATGGTTACCGCTTTGGCTTAACATCGGATGTCCCCGCATCGGGGGGCACGACATCTTCCTCCGCCGGTCTGCGCTCCGGTAGCAAAAGTGCGATAGGCGTCGGCGCGGCGAGCTGGGGATAAAGACGGAACAGAACCCCTTGAACACTGGCGGCAATCGGGACCGCAAGGAGCAATCCCCACAGCCCGAAAAGATGCCCTCCTAAAAACAGGGCGAACATCGCCATCAGAGGGTGAATCCCGGATGTTTCCCCGACGACTTTCGGCATCACGACATAGTCGAAAAACTGGTTCAAAAATAGGACCCCGCCCGCCGCGATGAGTGCGCCAGCGGGACCACCGCCCGTAGAAAGCGCGGCAATCGCGGTCAAGGCGACCGTCGAGATCGCGCCGATATAGGGTACGGAATACAGGATTCCGGAAAGAACCCCGAGTAGCAAGACGTAGCCGCGTATTCCGGGGAACCAGAAACTGACCACGAGCAGATACGCCATGCACGACCCGCCGTACATGGAGCAGATAGTAAAAAGGCCGCGCAGATATCTGCCGAAAACATCCTCGATGTCGCGCACCGTGGTTTGCGCGAATTTCCGCACACCGTCCGGCAGAAGCATATAGGTTCGGGCACGCAGTTTATCAATATCGGCGAGAATGAAGATCGCGATAATGGGAATCAGAATCGCATTGATCAACCCGCCGAGCGACGATGCGACGAACGTCGTCAGGCGCGAGGCGGAGAGTTGCAGTGATTGGGAAACCTGATCGCTATATTGCGCCGTGACCGCGTTGAGATCTCTGGGGAGTGCGACCGGACCGATTTTGCGGTGGCTGGCGAGCCACTTGTCGATGTTGTCGCGGAGCAGATCGAAGCCGGAGCGTCCCTCGGCGGGTGGTTGCCACATCAATCGCGTCGAACCGTCTCCCGGACGGGCGGAAAGACTTTGCGGCGATCCCGGCGGGATAGTTATATTCGTGATCGGTGTCGAATTCTTCGCATCGTTCTGTATCGAAACTGCGGTCGGCGGGTCTGCCATATCCGCGTCGGCACGGGGTTTGCTCGCGGCGACCGGTGACGCGAACTTCGCCCCATCCGCGTTCACGGCATAAACGATGAACTGATACTCCTGCCCGTTCACAAGATTTTTGATCGTGAACGCGGTATCGGCGATCCCATCGGCAACGGTGACGAAACGATCTTTGTCCGTGGTGGATCGCGTGATGGTGTAGGTGACGGGCGTGAAGAAGCGAATCAATCGTTGCGATTGGGCGACCAGAGCAGGTCCCGCGAACGCGATTACCACGGCAAGAATGGCAAGAAACACGACAAAAACGCCTCCGACCGCCCGCATACGGTGCCCGCCCGTCACGCGCACCTGTACCCAGCGCACCAACGGTTCCAGCATCAGGGACAGTATCACCGCACCGATGAACGGCGCGGCGATAGCAAGAACAGCATCGAGTACTTTCCACCCGAGAAACAGAAGCAACAGAATCGCCGCCGTGCCGAGCGCGAAATAAAAACCGTGCCGGAACGCGTCATCCGGTCGCACAGTAGGCGGTGCCGAACGTGCCGGTGGCTCCGTGGAAGAGAAATTATTCATCATTGGTGCTTTAACCGACCGATTCGCACCGGTAAGGTTGCACCAATTTTTCTAAAGTTGCCAATCTATCGCCGTTTTCCCAGCGACTTCCAATGCCGAATTGATTTTGCTGTATGGTTTGCTACCGAAAAAACCGGCTTTCGCAGAAAGCGGTGAGGGATGCGCAGACGCGATAATAGTGTGGCGCGTTTCATCTATCAAGGCGCGTTTTTTCTGGGCGTGTGCCCCCCACAACACGAACACGACCGGCTCCGCTTTTTCCGATACCGCACGAATCACGGCATCCGTGAAGGTCTCCCAGCCTTGCCCTTTGTGCGACGCCGGTTCATGGGCACGAACCGTTAGCACCGTGTTCAGGAGCAACACCCCTTGTTCCGCCCACGGAACAAGATAACCGTTATCTTTCGCGGTCTCGATCTGCAGATCGTCCTTGAGTTCTTTCATCATGTTGCGGAGCGATGGCGGCGGTTTGATACCCGGTCGCACCGAAAACGCCAGACCGTGCGCCTGATTATCATCGTGATACGGGTCCTGCCCCAGAATGAATACTGTCACCGTTTCCAATGGCGTCAGTGTTAGCGCATTGAATACATCCTCTTCCGGCGGGAATACGGAGTGTGCGGCGCGTTCGGCGTCTACGAAGGCGGCAAGCGCGGCGAAATAGGGTTTGTCGGTTTCGGCAGAAAGCGCGAGTTTCCAATCGTCAGGCAGGGTTACATTCATCGGGTCTGTTTTTCTCCAGGCAAAGGTTACAACGACACTGACCGGACTTCCTGCAATACGGAAATTTTTCCCAAACTTAGCGAGCGCGAAGTGTTTGCGGTTCGGGCGCGGGTTGGTTGTTATACGTCGGACTGTTGAGATAGTCGTCTAATTCATCGTGCGCCTCGGACATCGCAACTGCTTCTGACGCCACGCTTTGCACCGACCCGGCGATATTGCTGAGAGTGAGTTCCGAATTCGACACGAAGGGTTGCGCGGTGGACTGTCCGACGCGTCCCCAGGTAGGTAGCGTCAGCCGGAGCACGTCGATCTGCGCCCGGAGTTCCTGCCGCAACGCGCGCACGCGGCGGGATACGGCGACCATATTCTCCGAGGCACGGGCGGCGACTTCCAGTGCGTTCGCCTGACGACGGAGGGAGCCCGCGATGACGGGGTCCCCTTCCCGTTCGGCGCGGGCATAGAGCATCTGCGCCTCGGCACGCTGATCCGCAGCAAGAAGGCTGCCCCCGGTCGATCCGACTTCCGCGACAGGCGGCAGGCGGCATAACGCCTCGCCGATTGCACGGAGCGCAGCGCGCAGTTCGTCCTCGGATTCCTTCGGCACGGTTTGCGAGCGGACGACATCGCGAACAAGAAACAGGAAAGATCGCTCCAGTTCGTCTTCCACGTTGCTCACATCGCCGTCCGGCAGGGGACCTTTGAAAAAGCGCAGGAACTTGCCCGCCATCTCGCCCAGGACCTGCGGCAAGCCGGGAACATTGCCCGTCAGAAACGGTGTCAGTTCCTCCTCGGTCATTGCCGTCGCGTGCAGTTTTTTCAAGTGTTGACGCGGCAGTCCGATAAATGTACCGTAGGCATAGGCACCACCCAGACCGAGGGTGATGACTTCCGCACCAAAGAATCCGCCGACATCCCCTGCGGCGAGAAGATCACCGCCAAGAGCAAGAGCCACTACCGGAAATATCCATCCGAAGCCAGCTCCCAAGCCCATTGCGATATTGCTGGTTTTTTCTTTGGTCAGCGGGAGGGTGTTTGCGGCAACTTCCTCTGAAACCGGCAGATCTTTGATCCATCGTTTTCCGAGCCGCCCGAGGCGTGGCACGGTGGGTTTTGCCCAGACAGAAGCCATGCCCAGCGAGCGGTTTCGCACGGTAAGAATATGCCATTTTGTGCCGAGGTCTTGCGGTAAAAGTCGCATGGATAAATTGTATCGTTTCCGTTGGCAGGGTGTGGGGACGGAGGGTTATCTTGCCCCGACAGACACCCGCTCCGGTTCCGATTTCTGGTCACCGACCACTGACCATTTGTCGCCCACGCCCCCATCCAACTCGGCGCGGGCAGATGCCGCGCTAACGGCTTCGGCAGCGAGGCGTCGGGCGGACTCGGAAAGGTGTTGCAGATTCTCCGAGGTCGCGCTGTCGGATGTTCCATAACCGGTTCCGAGCGTGGCGATCCCTTCGCGTAGTGCGGCGATCTGCGCTTCGATTTCGGCGCGTAGTGCGGCAGTCCGGCGAACGGCAAGTCCGGAACGGTCGTTGGCGTCAGCACGGCGTACCAGTGCATCGGCACGCCGTTCGAGCGATTCGCCAATCACGCGGTCCGGATTGATCAGGGCATCCGCTTGCAGCACTTCCGCCTCCTGTCGCAGAGCAGCGGTGTTTACCGGTGTTACATCCACAACAGGCAAGCGGTCAATCGCTTCCCCCAATGAAGCGATTGCGGCTTGTACCTCGGCTTCGGTCTCGGGATTGGTTTCCGCCGTTTGTCGGACCGCATCCCGGACAAGGCGCAAGTAGGACAACTCCAATTCGGTCGCCGTTTTTTCGTTTTCTAAAAGTTGCTCGATCTCGCCCTCGGCGAGTGGTTCCTTATAGCACCAGCGAAACGCCATCTTCGCCCACGGCACTGCCGAAAGATACGATACTGCTGCTGTGAGGGCGGCGGAGATGGCGAGCGGCTCTATATTCCCGTGTTTCGCCAGCGAGATCGCGCTGATTAACATCGCCAAGCCGCCTACGGTGGTAGGCGCCACCCAAACCGTCCCCAGTGTAGACATAGAAGCGGCAGAAAGACCGGTAGCGGCTTGCTTCTCGGTCAAGCCGCTACCCTTTGCCCAGATTCTGCCCAGCTTTCCCATCTTCGGGGGCGGAAGCGGCATGGACTCGACATTGGTTCCGGCATAGTCGCCTTTGCCACGGAGTCCATAGGTGCGTCGCCGGATCACAGTCGCGTGCTGCCGGTCGCGCAGATGTTGGGGGAAAAGTTTCATGGGCGTTACATTCGTTCAGACACGCCGATTATATCAGTGGTTACAAATGTCGCTCAAAAAATCACTTCCAGTCCGTCATAAGCAACCGCGATGCCGTGTGGCGCAGCACGTTCGGCGAGTTCGTCATGGCACAGTAAGCCGGTGTGGGAGATATGAGTCAGATAAAAAGGCGCATCCCCGGCAAGCCCGCTGTCTGCGACCAGTTTCTCTTTTACCGAAATGCAACCGGCGAGGGATAGATGTCCTTCGTACCCGCTATCGCTTCCCCCCAACCCGCACTCCAGCACAACGGCATCGAGGCGTCGCCCGGCCAGAAATTCCCACGTCGGGGGTTGGTACCAACCTGTATCGGATGCGTACAGAAGCGTCTTGCCACTCACCTCCTCCGTGAGTAGGTAGTTCAGGCACAGTTCATCCTCTTTGTGATAGGAAGGGATCGGCGTCACCGCAAGATGCGCTACCAGATAGGTTCGGAACGGTTCGACGCGGGTCAGCAACAAAGGAGCGGGTTCAAAAAACTTGCCCATCGTGGTCCGAATCCGCCCGAGAAGATACTCGGTCCCCCAGACGCGCACCGGCTTTGTACGGCACGGGGCGAAGTTCGGCGAAAGGTATTGTAGTTCGCGGACCGCGAAATGATCGTCGTGTGTGTGGGTGAATAGCAGATTTTCGAGATCGCTGAGCGGTAATTGCGGGTAGGCGTGGGCTTGTGCGAGCGTGTCCGGGGGCAGATCAATACGAACCGTGTCATCTATCAAAACACCGGTCCGTAAACGTTTATCCTTGCCACCATTTTTTCGGGCACGCGCACAGACTGCGCAATTGCAAAATATAGCCGGGACCCCTTCTGCCGCTCCCGTACCTAAGAAAAAAACTTTCATTTCCCTTAACCTGCTATTTCGGGATACCACGTTGTCCCGAGAATGGCTAATGTTTAATCCATTTAGCGACGGAGCACGCGGTTCCCTTCTCCCTTTGCGATCCGTCGGGCGTGAAAAACTGCACACTCGACCGCACCGCTGTATAATGACGATTGGAGACGCCTGTATAAATGACGACTGCGACCAAAGCAATTTCCGACCGAACTTCCGACATGGACAACGACCCCGTCCGGCGTGCCGTCATAGTCGCGATACGGCGTTTGCGCCAGCGTCGCACGATTCGCTACGGCGCGACCGGTTTTTTAGCGGGTTCGGTCGTCGGACTGTTTTTCGCTGTCGCCATCAGTTCGAATCTACTTCGGGAAACGACACTTCCCGGCGGTGGTGCGTTCCTGTTTTTACCAACGTTCGCAGGTCTTTTAGCCGGTGCTTTCTATGGGGCGGCGGGCAAATATGACCCGGTTTCCGTGGCACGCTTGCTGGAAAGACGGCTTGATCTCAAGGAACGGCTCTCGACCGCGCTTTCCACCAAGCGGGATGGTTCGCCCGTGATCGATGCACAGCACGGTGATGCGGTCCGGCACGCTCCGAGCGAATCCGACGTTTTTTCCGCCGTCCCGCTGACACCCGTGCCCCGACGCGTCTACATCGCCGGAGCAGTCGCGCTTTCGGTGGCACTCACCTACTTCGCGCCGGAACTGCCTGTCTTCTGGAGCGGGACACGCCGCTCGGAACAGGTCGCGGTAAAAAAAGAAGGCGAACGCCTCCTTGCCGTCGCCAAAGCCGCCTCCGCCGAAGCGAAAAAACAGAACCTCCCTGAAGCGGAGAAAGCAGCGCAAAAAGTCGAGAAACTGGGCAAGGAGATGGCGCGCGGGCGAATGCCGCTCCGTGAGGCACTGATGGAGCGGGCGAAACTCAGCGAGGAGTTACGCAAAGCACAGGACAAGATCGCCCGGGAACAAGCCAATCGTGCCGACAAGCAAACCCGGACAAACCTGGCGAGCACCGGACGTTCCATGAAGAAGAACCTGCAAAACAGTGGCTCGACCACGAGCACGAACCCCACGGCGAACACCCCCGATGCCCGCATGAAAGCGTTGCAGGATGCTCTCGCACGCGGTGACAAAAACGGAGTAGCGCAGGCACTCCGTGAAATGGCGGACGCGGCGGAGCGCGGCGAACCGACACCCGGCGCGGAACGGGACAAAACCGGTCAACAATTAGCGGCTCTCGGCGATGGGCTAAATAAAAATAACTTTGCCGACGCCGGAAGAGCGGTAGAAAAAGCGGGCGATTCGATGAGCAATAATGCCATGCCCGAAGCCGCACAGTCGCTTCGGGAGGCGGCGGACAAGATAGAGCAGAGCGGCAGTGCCGGTTCGCAGAATGGGCAGAGTACGCAGAACCAGAGCGGTCAAAGTGGCTCGGGCGGGCAGGCGAAAGAGCAGACCACCCTGCAAAAGATGATGAACGATGTCCAGAAGATGACGGGTACGGGCACGTCTCAAAGCGGCAATCAAAGTTCGCAACAAGGGCAATCGTCGCAGGGCAATCCGTCACAAAGCGGTTCACCTCAGCAAGGAAGTGGTCAACAGGGAGCGCAGGGACAGGGAGGTCCGTCGCAGAGCGGGCAGAGCCAGAACGGGAAGCCGGGGCAGGGTTCTCAAGGCGGGCAACAAGGGCAGGGCAATAAAGCCGGTCAGAACGGTTCGCCCTCGAATCAGTCGGGACAAAGCGGTAGTCAGGGCGGAGGATCCGGGAACGGCAAAAAATCGGGGCAGGGGCAGGGCAAATCATCCGGCGACAAAAGAGGGAAGAGTGGTGATGGCGGCGGCGGAAAAGGCTCCGGTGACGGTTCAACGGGGAACGCCAAGACCGGTGACTCCGCGCAACGCCTCGGAAAAGGCGCGAAAGAACAAAACGTTCGCGGCAAGCAAAGCGGCGAGGGACCGGAAACCGTGATCACGGAAAACGACACAGATCGCTCCGCGCTTCCGGTATCTTCACTTCCTTACTACAAGGAGTTTGTCAAAGAGCGCGGCGGACCGGCGAGCGAGTCGGCACAGACGCGTGACGCGGTTCCGAATGCGTATCGCAATCAAGTACGTGGCTATTTCGATTCCCTGCCACCTGCGCCCAATTCGGGCGCGAAAGGACAGTAACGGTTGTTATTACGTTTAAACAGAGAGTTGAGTGGCGGCGCGATATTGGGCGCGATATGTTTTTTGAGTCTCACGGGCGTTCACGGACAAACCGGTAGTGTCCCGAAACCGTCGCCCTCGCCAAAGCCCGCACGGCGCAAACCTGTCGCTCCTGTTGTGCAAGTCTCCCCAACGCCTTCCGCGACTCCAGCGTCCCGTGTCACGGTGACGGTGCGAAAGGTCGTGCCCCCCGCGGGTGCGTTCGGGTCAGGAACGCTTCTTTGCATCTTGCAATCGCCTTTTATTAACGAATCTTCCGGGATCGCGGCAGGGCGACGGAATCCCGGCGTATTCTGGACACATAACGATTCGGGAGACGGTGCCTACCTGTATGCCTTCAACCGATCCGGGAGAACGGTCGGCGTGTTTATGGCGCGGTCTGCGTTCGCCGGAGATTGGGAGGATATCGCCTCAGGACCCGGTGCGGACGGCAAAGGAAATTATCTGTACGTTGGGGACATCGGCGATTACGGGCGCACCCGAAGCGAATCGTGCGTGTATCGCATTCCGGAACCACTCCTGTCTGCCGAGAATCGCATCGGCACGAAGGCACGCCCCCGGCTGACCGACGAACCTACGGCGCGACTGTTGTATCAATACCCGGATGGACCGCATGATTCCGAGGCATTGCTGGTTCACCCGCAGACCGGAACGATCTACCTGATCACGAAAGAGGAAAAGGGAGATGCCGGGGTCTATAAGTTTCCCCCAGTCAAGGCGACCGACAATCAACTAGCCCCGTACACGTTGGAGAAAATCGGCGCACTTGCTTTCAATGAGAACGGATTGCACCCGTTCCCGAATCGCGTCACTGGTGGCGACATCGCGCCGGACGGCAAGCGTCTCGTGCTACGAACCTACTACGCCGCCTACGAATGGCGTCTCCCGGACGGCGAAAAAGTCTTCGATGCGGTCTGGGCGACGACCCCCGCGATGGTCCCCCTCCCCCTCCAGCCACAGGGCGAAGGCATCTGCTACAGCCCGGACGGCACGTCGCTTGTCATCTCGTCCGAAAAGACCCCGACCGCGATCTACGAACTGAAGGCGAGATAACGTTTTGCCCCCCTCGGACCCTCATCCCATTCCCCTCTCTCGCCGCCGCGAGAGGGGAATGGGATGAGAGTGTATCTCTTATTCGTGCTTGCCGTTTTTCCACCAGCCAGGCTTTGCTTGTGGTGCCCCCCCGTTATACGGAGTGGACGGCATCGTCGGCGCGAGCCATCTGACGCCGTTGGCGATGATCTTTTTGATTTCCGGTTGATGGTAGATCGGATTCGATTCGTGACCCGGCGAGAAATAAAACACTTTGCCATACCCGCGTCGCCAGGTACACCCGGATCGGAATATCTCGCCGCCGGAAAAATTGGAAATAAAAATCAGTTCGTCCGGGGGCGGAATGTCGAAAAACTCGCCGTACATTTCGTGCTCCGGGATCTGAAACACCATCGGTACACCCTCGGTGATGGGGTGTCCCGGCGCGACATTCCAAACCGTCTCCGAATCCCCGTCACGCCAGCACAGAGCGCAGGACGTTCCCATCAATTTGCGGAAGATCTTGCTGAAGTGTGCCGAATGCAGGCACAGAATCCCCATCCCGGCTAAAACGCGTGCATGAATCCGGTTGACCACCGCATCCTCTACCTTGTCGTGCGCCATGTGTCCCCACCACGTCAAAACGTCGGTACTGGCTAAGACTTCGTCGGTCAAGCCATGTTCGGGGTCTTGCAAAACAACGGTTCTTACTTCCACCTGATCGCCCAGCATCTCGCGGATGCCGTCCGCGATTGCCTCGTGCATCCCGTTCGGGTAGATGCCGGTAATCGGATGATTTTCCTGGTGCTCGTGGCTGTTTTCGCCATAAACGGTAACTCGAATCGCCATATTTTTTCAACTCCATCGTCGGCGTATACTGTCGAGACGCCGCACGCCTACTTTTTGACGCCCGCCATGCAATTCCCTGCCTCCGGCTCGCGCATTTGGGAACCCACGGAAATGTCGTTCTGTTTAAGATACAATACACCTACCGATTCGCGTAATTACCCCGCCGGGAGATTCCGCACTATTTGAAGGACTACCAACCCATCGTGAGTGATATTCTAAACCGTTCTTTCCGTTTGGGAAAAGCGTATGTGGACCGTGTCCGCGACGCGATAGACGATAAACTGACGGACGCCGAGAAAGGCGTCGCCAAGGACGAACTGGACCGGGATCCAGGCGACGCGCCGGACTCCTACTCCCGAGGCAACGCCTACGACAACGACCCGGACGCGCTGATGCGCCGCGCCGAAGAGCGCATCGCCGCCGCACGTCGCTCCGCCGACGCCAACCTGGAGTTAGCCCGCTCCCGCTCGGAAGCCGCGAATACGACCATCCGTCAGCCAGAAACCACGCAGGGAACGCGACCCAAGCAACAGGTGTTACCCGAAGACCCCGACGCCACGGATTATAAAGTGCTCGGTTTGGAAGCCGGGAGCGACTACCCGTCCGTGCAAGCCGCCTACGAGAAATTAGCCGCCCGTTGCGATCCGCGCCGTTTCCCGGATGGGTCTGCCGAGCAAAAGCAAGCGGAAGTGATTCTCGCACGTGTGAACACGGCGTATGAGAACCTACGCAAGCGACTCTCGCCGACCGAATCGCGCTTCGCTAAACTGGAATTGTGATCGAACCGGGGCGCGTTATTGTTTACGGCACGGTGTGCCTGGACCGTTTTTTTTTACCAGGACAATCCGAAGCCGAGGCGACAGAGTTTCCGGGGGGGGAGGCGTTCAACACGGCGACCGCACTTGCCGGTTGGGGCGTCCCCGTTACGCTGACCGGAACCGCCATCGGCGACGACGCGGAAGGATTGCGTCTGCGGGAACTCCTCCGAAACCACCCACTCGCGCAAGGGATTGATCTGTCGCTTGTCCCGTTCGTCTCCGGCGCGGTGACGCCGGTATGCACCGTACGCGTGGACGAAGACGGCGAACGCTTCATGTCAGGGCGCGGATTCCGGGAAGTTACGCCACCAGAACTGGAGACGATCCTTCCTCGATTCGCGGAGCGTCCTTTGTTCACCGTTGACCCGAATCTGGGCAACGCTGCTATAGAAGCCACCCTCGCCGCAGCGAAGGCAGGTTGCCCCGTTGTTTCCATGGACTGTGCAGACATACCGGAAGTGCTTGCCGTTTCCGATGTTGCTGTTACGTCGCGGGAATGGATCACGCGAGCCGGGCGAGATAAAGGAATCGAACTCGCTGCAAAACGGATTATCGATGCGGGGGCGCGGACGGCGATAATCACGCTGGGTGCCGAAGGCGGTATTTCGTTGACAAAACACAAGTACAGTAACATTCCCGGTCTGCGACGCGGGGATGTTTTCTACACCTATACCGCAGCCCTATTATCGTCGGCGCAGCCCGTTGTTGATACGACCGGAGCGGGAGACACATTCCGTGCCGGACTATGCCTGCGTTTGGCAATGGGAGGGAACCTACCATCCACATTGCGGTTTGCTTCCGCATCTGCCGCACTGCATTGCACCATTGTCGGCGGTGGGAGTCGTTTCCCCCATGAAGCCGTGCGCAACCTGGCGACTAAAGTTCGTGTAAAACTGCTCCCAGTATCTCAATCGAACACGTAGGTCTTGTTGCCATTGAGCAAGATTCGATGTTCGCAGTGCCAGCGCACGGCACGGGATAATACCGATTTTTCCACGTCGCGCCCCTTCTGAACGAGATCATCCAGCCCGTCACGGTGCGTGATCCGGATGACACCTTGCTCGATAATCGGACCGTCGTCCAAAACCTCGGTCACATAGTGCCCCGTCGCACCGATCAGTTTCACGCCCCGCTCGAATGCCTGATGGTATGGTTTCGCCCCGATAAACGCAGGAAGGAACGAATGGTGAATATTGATGATGCGCTCCGGGTATCGGGC